>NZ_JBLEBI010000142.1:0-17831 GCF_047340315.1 Streptomyces sp. AF1A | reverse complement strand
ACGGCGGCGCGGGCCGCCGCGGGGCCGCCGCCGGACGGCACCGGGGGCATGGGCGCGCCACCGTGGGCCTCGGGCCCGGGGACGTACCCCATGGCGGGCGTGCCGGCGCCGCCCGAGAACTGGACGCCGCGCTCGAGGCGGTCGAGGCGGGCCATGACGGAGCGCTCGTCGCCGTAGGCCGCCGGGAGCAGCACGCGCGCGCAGATGAGCTCCAGTTGGAGGCGGGGCGAGGTGGCGCCGCGCATCTCGGTCAGGCCCTCGTTGACGAGGTCGGCGGCGCGGCTCAGCTCGGCCGCGCCGAAGGTGGAAGCCTGGGCCTGCATGCGCTCCAGGACGTCGGCCGGGGCGTCGATGAGGCCCTTGTCCACCGCGTCGGGCACGGCGGCGAGGATCACCAGGTCCCGCAGCCGCTCCAGCAGGTCGGCGACGAAGCGGCGCGGGTCGTTGCCGCCCTCGATGACACGGTCGACCACCTCGAACGCGGCCGCACCGTCACCCGTGGCGAAGGCCTCGACCACGGAGTCGAGAAGCGAGCCGTCGGTGTAGCCGAGGAGGGAGGTGGCCATGGCATACGTCACACCCTCCGCTCCGGCGCCGGCGAGCAGCTGGTCCATGACGGACATGGAGTCACGCACGGAGCCCGCCCCGGCGCGCACGACGAGGGGCAGCACGCCGTCCTCGACGGGGATGTCCTCCCGCCGGCACACCTCGGCGAGGTAGTCCCGGAGGGTGCCGGGCGGCACGAGCCGGAAGGGGTAGTGATGGGTCCGCGACCGGATCGTCCCGATGACCTTCTCGGGCTCGGTCGTGGCAAAGATGAACTTCAGATGCTCCGGCGGCTCCTCGACGACCTTCAGCAGCGCGTTGAAGCCGGCCGACGTGACCATGTGGGCCTCGTCGATGATGTAGATCTTGTACCGGCTGCCGGCGGGCCCGAAGAAGGCCTTCTCGCGCAGCTCACGGGCGTCGTCCACGCCACCGTGGGAGGCGGCGTCGATCTCGATGACGTCGATCGAGCCCGGTCCGTTGCGCGCCAGGTCCCGGCACGACTGGCACTCTCCGCACGGGGTCGGAGTGGGACCCTGCTCACAGTTCAGGCAGCGGGCGAGGATGCGGGCGCTGGTCGTCTTGCCGCAGCCGCGCGGGCCGCTGAACAGGTACGCGTGATTGACCCGGTTGTTCCGCAGCGCCTGCTGCAGCGGGTCGGTGACATGCTCCTGCCCGATGACCTCGGCAAAGGTCTCCGGGCGATAGCGGCGGTACAGCGCGAGAGACGACACGCTTACGAGGTTATAGGCGCCCACTGACAACCGGTCCCGCCCTCCGGGGCGCCCGGGAACGCAAGCGCCCCCCACGCACCCGCCAGAGCCGACCTACCCTTGCTGCCTTCCGGCCCTGGGGGAGTTCAGTCAGATAGCGCCGCGTGAGGGGCTGTGCCCAACAGTACCCGATCGCGGCCGACGGTCTGTACCCGATGCGGGCCTGCGGGAACGGGTTCGCAAGCACTGCCCTCGGTCATGTAATGTTTCCGGCGGAGGATTCGCCTAGAGGCCTAGGGCGCACGCTTGGAAAGCGTGTTGGGGGCAACCCCTCACGAGTTCGAATCTCGTATCCTCCGCCAGTGCCTCACCGGGCACGATGTCGAAGGGCCCCACCGCGAGGTGGGGCCCTTCGACGTTGTCCTCAGACCTCGTTGTCCTGGTTTTTGTCCACAGCGGGTGTCTCGGAGCGCCCCCGGATGGCTTCGGCGCTCTTCCGAGCCGCGTCCTTGAGCATGGCGTCCGGTCCCGTGCCCCTGGCCGCACCGGTCGACGGACGGGATCAGGGCAACGGATCCGCCGGACGGCGGCGCAGCGGACGGGTCGCCGCCCGGCGGCGCCGCCCTGCCCGGGGGAACAGGGCGTGGCGCGGAGGCGGGGTGTGCGCTCCCGTCCTCCTCAGCGCGGTCGCGGGGCGGCCGCGAGCAGGGAACGGGCCACGATCAGCCGCATGATCTCGTTGGTGCCCTCCAGGATCTGATGCACCCGCAGGTCGCGCACGATCTTCTCGATGCCGTACTCGGTCAGGTAGCCGTAGCCGCCGTGCAGTTGGAGCGCGCCGTCGGCGGCCGCGAAGCCCGCGTCGGTCGCCACCCGCTTGGCCATCGCGCACAGGGTGACCGCGTTCGCGTCGTCGGCGTCCAGCGCGGCCGCGGCACGCCACAGCAGGGCGCGGGCGGCCTCGAGCTCGGTGGCCAGGTCGGCCAGCCGGAACTGCAGGGCCTGCGAATCGATCAGCGGCTTGCCGAAGGCCTCCCGCTCGCGCAGGTAGGCGACGGTGCGCTCCAGGGCGGCCGCACCGCCGCCGAGCGAGCAGGCGCCGATGTTCAGCCGCCCGCTGTTCAGGCCCGTCATCGCGATACGGAAGCCGCGGCCCTCGCCGCCGAGCAGGTTGGCCGCCGGCACCCGCACGTCGCGCAGCACGACCTGGCGGGTGGGCTGCGCGTGCCAGCCCATCTTGCGTTCCTCGGGGCCGAAGGACAGACCCGGGGTGCCGTCCTCGACCAGCAGGGCCGAGATGCCGTCGGCGCCGGGCCCGCCGGTGCGGGCCATGACGAGGTAGACGTCCGAGGTCCCGGCGCCCGAGATGAACTGCTTGACGCCGTTCAGCACGTACGCGTCGCCGTCGCGCACCGCGGTGGTGCGCAGGGCCGCGGCGTCCGAGCCGCAGCCCGGTTCGGTCAGGCAGTAACTGGCCAGGAACTGCAGGGAACACAGGTGGGGCAGGAAGCGGTCGCGCTGCCGGGTGTCGCCGAAGGTGTCGATCATCGTGGCGACCATGTTGTGGATGGACAGGTACGCCGCCACGGCCGGGCAGCCCGTGGACAGCCCCTCGAAGACGAGGGTTCCGGCCAGCCGGGACAGGCCGGAGCCCCCCGCGTCCTCCCGCACGGTGATGCCGCCCATGCCGAGCTGGGCGGCCTTGCGCAAGGTGTCGACGGGAAAGTGGTTCGTCTCGTCCCACTCCACCGCGCACGGAGCCAGATGCTCGTCCGCGAAGTCCCGCGCGGTACGGGCTATGTCCTGGAGCTCGTCGGTCAGGGTGAACATCTTCTCCTCGTTTTCCGTGGTGACGGATCGAACGCGGCGGCGCGCGCTCCCGGCTCAGCCGCCCTGCGGCACCGCGTCGACGAGTGACTGGTCGATGCCGAGGTCGTCGAGCAGCAGTTGCAGCGGACCGGTGTCGCGGCGCGGGGCCGGGCGGCCGGCGGCCCACTCGGCCAGTTGCCCGGGCTCGATCCGCAGGCCGCCGACCGCGGCCACCTCGACCCAGGGGTCGGTGTCCGCGGCCCGGAACGCGGCCAGCCCGCTGATCAGCGCATCGCGGAACAGCGTGCGTTCGCAGTCGTCCAGCGAGCGGTAGAGCGATCCGGCGAGTTCGCGGAACACGACGGCGTGTCCGCTCTCGTCGCGCCGGTGCATGTCCACGGTGATCCGGTTCATCGGCTGGATGTCCCGCGCGGTGGCCAGGGTGGACAGGAAGCCGCTGATGGTGGTCTCGGCGGCCAGGGAGAAGGCGATCTCGACCAGGTCGCGCTCGAAGCCCGAGCGGCCCTCGCGGGCCCGGTCGAGGCCCTGGACCACCGCCCAGCCACGCGGGTCGAAGGCCAGGCCGCCCAGGTCGCGCCGGCGCTTGGTGACGCCGACCGCGTTGTGGCACATCAGGATGTGGAAGTGCTCGTCGACGATGGTCTGGTGCAGTGCGGTGTAGGACACGTCGTCGCGTCGTACCGGTATGCGCTCCTCCAGCATCAGCCGGCAGGCCGGCAGGATGATCTCGTTCTCGATCGCCGCCGTCTTGGCGTTGTACGCGATCCACGCGGCGGCGAGTACGCGTCGGCGGGCCTGCCGGTCGAGCGGCTCGAGGCCGGGGAGCGCGAGCACCGGCACGAGGTGCTCGGGGAAGTCCGGCAGGTCCGGGTCGAAGTGGCCGTCGAGGTCGAGTTCGTCCTTCTTCACCGCGACGCGGCGGCCCCAGCGCAGGGTGAGCTGGGCCAGCAGGTCGCGCTCGTAGCTCGGTCGTTGCGTAGGGGTGTCGGTGGACATGCGATGTCAGCCTCGATGCTGCGGGTCGGCGGAAGGGGTGGCCGCGGCGGTGCCCGGCGCCGGATCGTCGGCGTCGGGCACCAGGCCGGGGTGGACAGGCAGGGCGAGCCGATCGAGGCGCGCCTGCCAGCGCCCTGCTTCGGCCGACGAGTCCGGGGGTGGTGGGAGCTCGCCGGCCGGGTTCAGCCAGCCGGCGACCGGCCGGATGCCGTGCAGGGCGTTGACCGCCCACACGGGCACACCGGCGAGGTCCGCCGCGGTGGCCGTCTCGAAGACCACCGGGTGGCCGGCTTCGGCCACTTCGGCGGTCAGGAGCGCCCGCGTCACTCCGGGCAGCAGGTCGGGCCCGGGTGGCGGGAGACAGAGGGTGGGACCGCGCCACCAGACGAGGCTGGTGGTGCCGCCCTCACGGACGTGTCCGGACGGGGACAGCAGGAGCGGCTCGTCGCCGCCCGCTGCCCGGGCGGCCTCGCGCAGCCGCGCGAGCAGGTCGAGATCCGGTCCTTTGGCCCACGGCAGTGCACGGGGGTCCGCCATGCCGGGGTGCCAGAGCACCACCGGCCCACCGCGCGGCGGCGCGGGGCGCAGCCACAGGATCAGGCGCGTCCCGTGCGCGCCGGGCCGGGCCTCCACCCGGGGGAACCAGCGCCCCCGGGGCGGCAGCAGGCCCACGGCCGCGCGCAGAAAGCCGGTGACCTGGCCGGGCGGTACGCCGAGCAGCCGGCCGCAGGTGTCCCGGAACCTGCGCGCGTGGTCCGGCAGCGCCCGTACCCGGCCGTCCTCGACCAGCCACGAGTCGGCGACGAGCGAGGGGGAGGTGGCCGGCGCCGGGTCCGCGGCCGGCTCGGGCAGCAGGGCGCCGTGCGGACCGGCGGCCGGGTCCCAGACGTAGCGGCCGGTCCGGGCCGGGGTGGAGGTGCTCATCGGGCCGCGGTGCCCGCCTCGGCCGGGAGCGGCGCACGGTAGGCGCGCAGCGGGGCGTCGGCCTTGAGGATCATCTCCTGGTACTCGTCGTGCGGATCGGAGTCGAGCACGATCGCACCTCCCGCGCCGATGCTCAGGTCGTCGCCGTTGCGCACGGCGGTGCGGATGACGATGTTGAGATCGGTGCCGCCGGACAGCCCGAAGTAGCCGAGGGTGCCGGAGTAGACCCCGCGGGCCTCGGTCTCCAGGCGGTCGATGATCTCCATGGTGCGCAGCTTGGGCGCGCCGGTCATGGAGCCGCCGGGGAAGCAGCGCCGTACGCAGTCGACCGCGCCGACGGAGGGACGCAGCCGCCCCTTGACGGTGGAGACGAGCTGATGCACCGTCTGATAGCTCTCGACGGCCATGTACGGGTCGACGTGCACGCTGCCGACCTCGCACACCTGGCCGAGGTCGTTGCGCAGCAGGTCGACGATCATCAGGTTCTCCGCCTGCGTCTTCGCACTGGCCCTGAGTTCGGCGGCCAGCGCGGCGTCCCGCTCGGGGTCGGCGTCGCGCGGGGCGGTGCCCTTGATCGGCTTGCTCTCCACCCGCCCGTCCCGCTCGATCCGCAGGAAGCGCTCCGGTGAGGAGCAGAACACCGTCACTCCGTCGATGCGCAGGAACGCGGAGTACGGCGCCGGGTTCAGCCGTCGCAGCCGGCGGTAGAACTCCGTGTCGTCGTCGTCGAAGGGCAGATGCAACTTGTCGGTCAGGCAGATCTCGTAGCTCTCGCCGCGGATCAGCTGGCGCTGCGCGGCGCGGACGTCGTCCTCGTACCCGGCCTGTCCGCGCACCAGGTGCTCGGCGGGGTCGGGTGCCGGGGCCGCGTCCGTCCGGTCCGGCACCGGTGCCGGGCGCAGCTGCACCAGGCGGGTGGCGGTGCGCTCGACCCACGCGCGGGCCTCGTCCTCGGTCCGCTCGTCGTAGAGCGCCAGCACGTAGGTGCGGTTCTCCAGGTGGTCGATCGCGACCAGCCGGTCGGCGAGCATCCAGGCGGCGTCCGGGGTGTCGGCGGAGTGCCGGGCACTCGCGCCGCACTCGGCCTTCAGCTCGTACCCGAAGTAGCCCACGTAGCCACCGGTCAGGTCGAACGGCAGCGAGCCCGGATCGACCGCGCGCTCGCGCAGCCGCGCCTGCAGCACGTCGAACACGCTGCCGCTGAGCACGCGGACGCCAGCGGCGTCGCGCGCCTTGACCGCCGCGGCGCCGACCCGGTACGTGAGCACCTCGCTGAGCGGCCCGCCGGCGTCGCCCAGGAACGAGAAGCGCGACAGTCCCGCCTCCACCCGGCTGCTGTCGAGCCAGAAGCTGTCCGGGCTGTCGGCGAACAGTTCCAGGAACACCGCCTCGCTGTCGACCGCTTCGGGCAGGTCGGTGCTCAGGATCCGCAGTCGCCCGGCCGGGGCGGACCCGGTGGCCAGAGGCTCTGCGTCGGCCGTCGCCCGCGCCGCCGGCGGCTGCTCACCGGCGCGGGCGCGCGTGGCCGCGGTACGGCGGGTCAGCTCGGTAAAGTTGGCGACGAGTTCCCGTCCGAACTCCGAGGCGATCGACTCCGGGTGGAACTGCACGCCCCAGCGCGGAAGGTCGCGGTGGCGCAGCGCCATGATCACACCGTCCTCGGAGCGGGCGGTGGCGATCAGGGTGTCGGGCAGCGGGTCCTGGACGCACAGCGAGTGGTAGCGCACCGCCGTGAACTCGGTGGGGATGCCCGCGAAGAGTTCGTCGTCGCTGTGCTTGACCCTGGTCAGATGGCCGTGCCGCGGCTCCGGGGCGGAGGAGACGGTGCCGCCGGCCAGGTGCGCGATGGCCTGGTGGCCCAGGCACACGCCGAGCACCGGCAGGCTGGTGCGCCGCAGCAGGTCTCCGACGTGTCCGAGGTCGCGGCCGTTCTGCGGCCGGCCGGGTCCCGGTGAGACGACGATGTTGTGGAACCCGTCCAGCGGCATCGTGTCGAGGGCGGGGTCGTCGTTGACGACCACCACCGGGTCGGCGCCGGTGACCTGGGAGATCAGCTGGAAGAGATTGAAGCTGTACGAGTCGTGGTTGTCGACTAGCAGGGTGCGCACTCGAATACTCCTGGTTCAAGGGCGTTCGGCAGCCGGTCGGGCTCGCCTCGGAAGGTCGGGTGGGGGGCGCCGCCGCTGCTCGACGCGGTCGGCGGTCGAGCGCGCCGCGGGCCGGCGCGTGCGAGGTGGTGAACGCGCGTGCTCGTCCTGACCGTTGGGGACGGTGGTCATGTCGCCGGTGCCGACCGCACACCGCTCGCCCGACCGGCGGGCACGAAGCCCTGGCCGGTGTGGCGGCTCGGGTCGTCCGGGGCCTTGGGCGCACGGCGGTGTGCGCGAAGGGGGACCGGGGCGGCACCCGCCCGGCCGTCGGGTTCAGGGGCCGGCGGTGGGCCGGCCGTCCGGCGGTTGCCGGGTTCTCAGGCGAGCTGGACGGTGGCCTGCAGGGTGGCAAGCACCTGGCCCTCGGGTGAGGCGGCGGTCACCCCGACCCGCACCCGGTTGCCGGGCAGCTTCTCCTCGACGGTCCCGGACAGCCGGAAGACCGCTCCTGTCTCGTCGTCCGGGACCGGGACCGGCCGGGCCAAGCGGATGCGGTGCTCCACCAGGGCGCCCGGGTCGCCGGTCCACCCGTTGACGATCTCCAGCACCTTGCCGAGTGTGAAGGGCCCGTGCATGATCACGTCGGGCAGTCCCACGGAGCGCGAGATCCGCTCGCTCCAGTGGGTGGCGGCGAAGTCCAGCCGCATGGTCTGGCCGCCGAACAGCAGCAGCGCGAGGCGGTCGACCGTGACCTCCTTGGCCGGCAGCTCCTGTCCGACACTGGTGTCCTCGTAGCGCAGCCTGGTGGTCATGCCACACCCTCCCGCTCGGTTCCGGCGGCCGGATCGAAGGTGTCCGCATGGGAGATGACGAACTTGTAGCCCGTGCTGCACACCGGTTCGCCGTCCTCGGTGGCGATCTCGTTGTGGATGTGGATGATGTCGCGCTGCCGGCTGATCTCGGTGATGTCCGCGACGGTCGAGGTCAGCGTGAGCCGGTCGCCGAGGCGGACCGGGCGGTGCGAGACCGTGTGCAGGTCGGCCAGCAGCAGGTTGGCGCCGGGCTTGCGCCCGAGGTCGGGTTCGTACATCGGCCAGGCCCACACCATGCGGAACCACAGCCGCGAGGCGAACGCGGGTGGCGCGATCGGCGCGGGATGCCCGAGCGAACGGGCCGCCTCCGGGTCCCGGTACACCGCGAGCGGTTCCTCGAACTGGGCCGCCGCGTCGCGCAACGTGTCCTCGGTGACCACCAGGACGGCTTCCGATTTGGTACTGCGGCCGATGACCGCGCGATTCAGCGGCATGATCGAACCACCTTTCCTCCCCGCGTGGTTCGGGGTTCCCCCGTGATTGGAGACGCGCCCCAGAAAGAATTGACGACTCTTTTACTTCCGCCGTCTCATACGTCACTGCGCGTCCGATCGGCGCCGATCAGGCACCCGATCGGTTCCGGACACAATGATTCAGGGGTGACAAACGACTGACAACGGCAGGCTTGTGAGCGCACATATAGTGGGTGCCGTTGGGGTGCGCACGTATCCCCACCGTCAGAAACGGACGGCATCATGGAGACGAAACGGACTCAATTATTCCGTTAACAGGTCATCCGAAACCGGGGGAAACAATGAATCAGAAGCGGCCAACCGACCGCGATTATCAGGAGCTTCTCCGGAGGTATCGCGCAAAGGGCACCCGCGAGTTAATCGGGCTACCGCCCCGTATCTCCACACGACGTTCACGCGGCGCACACCTTCGCCAATCCGACATGGACGAGGCACTTCGAGGTGGTACGGGCACGTATCAGAAACTGGAGAACGGCGTCCTGGCGCCGTCACCCGAACTCTTCCTGCGGGTCGCCAGGATCCTGCACTTCAGCGACCACCATCTGCGCATCGCTCATCTGGACCTCTTCAGGACCGATCCGGTGCTGCCGACGGCGCCCGTCTCCCCGCACTGGCAGCGCTGGGCCGGCAGCCACACGGAGATGGCCTACGTCTGCTCGCCGGCCGGTGACGTCATCGCGGCCAACGACGCCTTCACGCAGATGTTCCCGTCCGGCGGGCCGCCGGCGAACATGACGGAGTGGGCGCTGCTGTCCGCCGAGGCCCGTGACGAGGTCCTGCTGGACTGGGAGCGGGACTGGGCACCCCACCTCCTGGCGGACCTGCGTCTCGCTCTCGCCCGGCACCCGGACCACCCGGACCTGCAGAAACTGCGGGACGACGTCCGCAACCACCCGCGTACGCGGCACATCGAGGACGCGCCCGGCGGTTTCGGGGACGAGCCGCGCCGACTGCGCCACGCGGGACGCGGAGTGGTCACGGTCCGCCTGCTGGCGTCGCACACGAGGGACGTCACGGCCGTGACGCTTCTCTCGGAGGCCCCCGCCCGCTGACCGCCCCCAGGCCTCTCAGAGCGCCCCGGCCACCGCCCCGGCACCGACAGGACCGAACGTGTGCTCCGGGTCGACCAGGCCGGGGAGCTTGGCCTCGGTCTCCGGGTCGGCCGGCAGGCAGGTGAACAGCTTCACCCCCGGGGACTGCAGTGCGGCAAGCCGCACGTAGTCCACGGCCAGCCGGCCGAGCCGAGGGTGGTCGAACTCCCAGCGGGCGGAGCCGAAGTCGGCCACACGGTGCTCGTCCCACAACTCGCGGAACTCCTCGCTGACGCCGTACAGCTCGTTGCTCAGCTGCTCGAAACGCGGGTCGCCGAGGTTGCGGGCGGCGTCCGCGCGGAACTGGGCGAGCAGCCCGGAGGCCTGCGCGCGCCAGTCCACCAGCAGGCCGCGGGTCTCCGGGTCGGTGAACACCATGCGGATGATGTTGCGTTGGGGGCCGGCCAGCCGGGCGGGATCACCGATCAGCCCGGCCTCGGCCGCGTTCCAGGCCAGCAGGTCCCAGCTCGGTCCGATGAGATACGTCGGGTTCGGGTTGAGCGCGTCCACCAGGCGCTGCAGTTCGGGGCTCGGTGCGTCGGCGGCCTTCTGGCGCACGACGCCCTGCTGGTCGGCGAGCGTGTACATGTACCGCTTCTCGGCCGTCGTCAGGCGCAGTGCGCGCGCCAGGCTGTCGAGCACCTGCCTGCTGACCGTGATGTCCCGTGCCTGTTCGAGCCAGGTGTACCAGGTCACGCTCACCCCGGACAGCTGCGCGACCTCTTCTCGCCGCAGCCCCGGAGTGCGCCTGCGGGGCCCCGGTTCGATCCCGACGTCACGCGGTGAGATCTGCCCGCGCCGGGCGCGGAGGAAGTCTGCGAGCTCCTGCCGCTGCGCCGTGTTGTCCATCCCATCCCCCGGTACGGACGTAGCCGTCGATGCTGGTGCCGCCACCACTAGCATATCCGCGCCCATGTGAAGCGGCCGAAGTCGATGCAACGCTGGGCGACATGACGCACCGTAAGACCGACGCGGCCGCCCACGGACCGACGAGCGCGCCGCACTCGACCGAGGGGCGGGCCACCCCGGCGGAGTCGGCCGCCACCTCGCCCTGGCGGGCGCTGCCGGTCATCCTCGTCGGCAGTTTCATGGCCATCCTCGACACCTTCATCGTGCTGGTCGCCGCCCCCGCCATCCAGACCGACCTGCACGCCTCCGACGGCCAGATCCAGTTGATCGTCGCCGGATACCAGATCACCTACGCCGTGGCCCTGATCACCGGGGCCCGGCTCGGCGACACGTTCGGCCGCAAGCGGCTGTTCATGATCGGCATGGCCCTGTTCACCCTCACCTCGGTCGCCTGCGCCCTGGCGCCGACCGCCGGGGTGCTCATCGGGGCGCGCCTCGCGCAGGGCCTGAGCGCGGCGCTGATGTTCCCGCAGGTCTTCTCGATGATCCAGGTGCTGATTCCGGCGCAGCAGCGGCACCGCGCGTTCGGCGCGCTCGGCTCGGTGATCGGCGTGTCGACGATCCTCGGCCAGTTGGTGGGTGGCCTGCTGATCGCGGCGAACCTGTTCGGCACCACCTGGCGCCCGGTGTTCTGGGTGAACGTCCCGATCGGTCTGATCACGCTGGCGCTGGCGGCGCGGAGGGTGCCCGAGAGCCGCGCACCGCAGGCCCGTTCGCTGGACCTGCCCGGCCTGGCGGTGCTCACGGTGGCGCTGTTCCTCCTGGTCATCCCGCTGGTGGAGGGGCGCGACGCGGGCTGGCCGGCCTGGACCTGGGTCAGCCTCGCCGGCAGCGCGGTCGCGTTCGCGCTGTTCGTCGTGGTCGAGCGCCGGGTGGAACGGGCGGGCCGCGCCCCGCTGGTGTCCCTGCGGCTGTTCGCCGAGCGCCCGTTCGCGATCGGCATCACGCTCGTGGTCGTCGCCTACGCCGGCGTGAACTCCTTCTTCCTGATCCTCTCGCTGATGCTGCAGGACGGTCTCGGGATGTCCGCCCTGGGCGCGGGGCTCGAGTACACCCCGCTGGCGGTCGCCTTCTTCGCCACCAGCCTGCTGGCGGCACGCTGGACGCCGCGCTACGGCCGGCGCGTTCTGGAACTCGGCAGTGTGCTGGCCGCGACGGGCTTCCTCGCCACGCTGCTGATGGCCTTCGCCGAGGGCGGCCGGCTCTCGGCCGGCCCGCTGATCGCCCCGCTGACCCTGGTGGGCCTCGGCAACGGCCTGCTGCTCCCCCAGCTCCTGAACACGGTGCTCGGGCGGATCCGGCCGAGCGAGGTCGGCATGGCCTCCGGCGTCCTGTCCACCGGCCAGCAGGTCGGCGGTGCGGTGGGCGTCGCGGTCATCGGCGTGTTCTTCTTCGACGCCCTCACCCCGCACGGCAGCCGGGTGGCGCAGTACGCGCACGCCTTCGGCACGGCGGCGATCCTGAACCTGGTCATCGCGGCCGTCGCCACCGCGCTGCTGCTCGCCCTGCCCCGCCAGAAGCCGGCCGACGCCGCCTGACGCGCGCCGGGCTCCCTCGTTGTCCTGGGGTGTCCTGATTGTGTCCACGGAGGGTGTCTCGGGGACCCCCAGAGGGCTTCGGCGATCTTCCGGGCCACGTCGTTGACCATGGCGTCCGGCACATGGAGGTACCGCCCCGGTGGAGTCCGTGCCTGCGACGCGGGCGCAGGGGTCATGGTGCCGTCGGCCGGGCGTTGTGCCTTTGGAGGGGTGTGATGCCGAACCCCGTCGCGCGCCTTTCGCGTCCACGCCATTCTTGGACCTGGCGCCGAGACCTCGGCCCCGCCGCAAACTCCCGGTAGGACAAGGTGTATCCCGCGTGAAGTCCCGATCAACCCTGACGACATGGCTGGGCGGCCTCGACAGTTCTCGTCTGGCACGCGTGCTCGCAGCACGGAAGGACGCCATGGCCCCACCGGAGCCGCGCTCGGTGGGGGAGCTGGCCGACCGTCTTCAGCGCCCGGGATCGGTGGCGCGGGCTCTGCCACTGCTCGCGCTGCCGCACCTGCAGGTGGCCGAGGCGCTGGCGGCGCTGGGTGCGCCCGCGTCCCGTGATGCCCTGGCAGAGCTGCTGGGGGCGGTGGACGACGACCTCTCCCGTGAACTGGACGCCGTGCTGGACGTGCTGGCCGACCACGCCCTGGTCTGGCCGGACGGCGCCGGAAGGCTCCGCATGGCCGGACCGCTGCGGCAGGCCTGGGACGCGCCCCTGGGGCTGGATGCTCCGCTGGAGCACCTGCTCTCGGACGCGACCTCCGACGAGCTGCGCGGCATGCTGGCGGCGCTGGGCCTCGAACCACCGGGCACCAAGCAGCGGCGACTGGCCGCACTGGTGGAACACCACAGCGACGCGGAACGGGTTCTCTCGGTGGTCGCGAAAGCCCCCGCGGCCACCCGGAAGCTGCTGGAACGCCGCGCGGAGGGCGGG
This sequence comes from Streptomyces sp. AF1A, assembly GCF_047340315.1. NCBI lineage: Bacteria > Bacillati > Actinomycetota > Actinomycetes > Kitasatosporales > Streptomycetaceae > Streptomyces > Streptomyces sp. AF1A. Next base: position 4,921 of record NZ_JBLEBI010000142.1, on the reverse strand, counting down.
TCGGGGCAGCCGCGGTTCATCATGTTCGGCGGTCCCGGCCCCGAACCGGGCGCCGGGTGGGCCCTGGACCGTGGGCTCCTGATCCAGGACCGTTACGGCTACGGCCCGGCCCGCATGCCCGCCGAGGTGGCGCTCGCGCTGCGCGGGGCCGGCCGGCACGCTCCGTTCCAACCCGTCCCGCCTCCCGCGCGATCGGCGTCCGTCACCCCCAGGGAGGTGGACCACGAGGCAGCGGCCGCAGCCACGGCGTTCACGTCCCATGCCGTGGCGGTCCTGTCCACCTGCTCGGCGACCACGCCGGCCCTGCTGAAGTCCGGCGGGCTCGGAGCGCGTGAACTGGCCCGCATCGGCAAGGCCGCACAGGCCGACGACGCCGTCGTACGCCTTGCCCTCGAGACCGCGTACGCCGCCGGGCTCCTGGGCCGCGACGGCGGTCGCCTGGCGCCCACCGAGGCATACGACGCCTGGGCGGAACAGGAACCTCCGGAGCAGTTCGTCGTGCTGCTCCAGGCATGGCGCAACCTGCCGCTCACGCCGACACAGGCGCGTGACGAGGACGACAAGGCCCTTCCCGCCCTCGCCGGTGCGCCGCCCTGCGACGGCTGTGCGCAGGCCCGCCACGGGCTGCTGGCCGCGGCGGCGCGGCTTCCGGCGAGAAAGGGCGTGACCGTCTCCTCGGATCTGGGCCCCCTGATCGCCTGGCACCGGCCGCTCGCCCACCCGTCCCCCTCGGACGACACCGCGTTCGCCACGGTGATCCGTGAGGCCGAGATCCTGGGCGTGCTCGCCCGCGGCGCCCTGTCCGCCTTCGGCATCCACCTGTGGGCCGACGACACGGAGGGGCTGGAACTCGAGTCCCGACGGCTGCTGCCCTCGGCCACCGCGACGGCCCGGATCGGCGCCGACCTCACCGCCGTCGTCACCGGCACACCGTCCGCGCGACTGGCCTCGCTGCTGGACTCCCTCGCCGACCGCGAGACCACCGGCACGGCGTCGGTGTGGCGGTTCAGCCCCGGCAGCATCCGCCGGGCCCTCGATGCGGGGCACTCGCCGGACGAACTGGCCGCCGACCTGGCCGCCGTCGCCGCCGGGCCGCTGCCGCAGCCGTTGGCGTACCTGATCGCCGACACCGCACGCGGCCACGGGCGGGTGCGCGTCGCCCCCGCCGCCTGCGTCCTGCACGGCGACGAGCCCGCGCTCCTGGCGGAACTCGCCGCTCACCGCAGGCTCGCCAAGCTCGGGCTACGGCAGCTGGCGCCGACGGTGCTGATCAGCCGCAGCCCGATCGACACGACTCTCGCCGCGCTCCGGGACGCGGGATACGCCCCTGTCGCCGAGACGGCCGACGGCACGGTACGGATCGAGAGGACCCGGCCTCAGCGGGCGCCCGCTCCGCTACCGGCTCAGCGTGGCGGCCCCGCGAGGGGCAGCGGCCGGAGCGTTGCCGCAGGCGTGGCGGGAACACCCGCCCGAGTGGACCCGAACGTCCTGGCGGCGCGGCTGCTGAAGGCGCCTGTGTCGCCTCCCGAACCCGCGCCGCCGGCCGGGGGAGCGGCCTTCGCCACGGACACCGAGGAGATCGTCGCGGGGTGGGCGAAGCGCCTGCCGTACAGCGACGTCCGTCAGCTCGCCCATGCCATCGACACCGGTGAACCCGTCACCGTCGAGTACGTCGCCGCCTCGGGGAGCCGGACGGTACGCACTCTCAGCCGCCTCGTGCTCGACCCGCCCTACCTCGAAGCGTGGTGCCACCTGCGGGACGACGAGCGCGTTTTCACCCTCTCGCGATTGGAGAGCGTCATGAGCGCCACGTTCGAATGAGCGAACAGGAGGTGCGGCCTGCCCGAGACGTCCGGCGCCGGCGTGGGCCTCGATCCGCCCCGCACCACAGCGCGTAGGGCACCGCGCTCACCGAAGCCGGGGCGCTGCCGCACGCTGTGGGCTCGGGCAGGGCCGTGTCAGGCCGGTCCGAGACGCAGCGATGCCGCCACACCGGCATGATCGGACGGCCACAGTCCGCTGGGCGTCCGATCGCCCGGACGGTCTCCGATGACCTTGGCGACGGTCGCCGACAGCCGCGGGGGCGGCGTGTAGATCAGGATCACCCGCTTACGCAATGCATCACCCGTTCGGATCGGCCGGAGGCGGGCCCGACGTAGCCTCGTCCTGTGTCAGCCCCCCGTCTGCATCGCGTCGCCGTCCTCGTGCTCGAGGGTGCGAAGCCGCTCGATGTCGGAATTCCCGCGCAGGTCTTCACGACCCGGGCGAGCATGCCGTACGAGGTGCGGGTGTGCGGGGCGACGCCCGGTCTCGTGACCGGCGGCGACGGCCTCGCGTACTACGTCGCCCACGGCCTCGACGCACTGGCGTGGGCGGACATCGTCTTCGTCCCCGGTTACCGGTTCCCGGACCGTGACGACCCGCCGCAGGCCGTCGTCGACGCGCTGATCGCCGCCCACGACCGGGGCGCGCGGCTCGCCGCCATCTCCACCGGCGCCTTCGCGCTCGCCGCCACGGGCCTGCTCGACGGCAGGCGCGCCACGACGCACTGGCACTACACGCGGGCGCTGATGGCCAGGCATCCGCTCGTCCGGGTCGACGAGAACGTGCTGTTCGTGGACGAGGGCAGCGTCCTCACCTCGGCCGGCGCCGCGTCCGGCATCGACCTGTGCCTGCACATCCTGCGCGGCGACCTCGGCGTGGCCGCGTCCAACCACGCGGCCCGGCGTCTGGTGGCCGCCCCCTACCGCAGCGGCGGCCAGGCCCAGTACGTGCCGCGCAGCGTCCCCGAGCCGCTCGGCGAGCGGTTCGCCGCCACCCGCGAGTGGGCCCTGCACCGGCTCGGCGAGCCCCTCACCCTCGACACACTGGCGCGGCAGGCCGAGGTCTCGCCGCGCACGTTCTCCCGGCGCTTCGTCGAGGAGACCGGCTACACGCCGATGCAGTGGGTGATGCGCGCCCGCATCGACCTGGCCCGCGAGCTGCTGGAGCGCTCGCAGCGCAGCGTCGAGCAGATCGCCGCCGACGTCGGGCTCGGCACCGGTGCGAACCTGCGCCTGCACTTCCAGCGCATCCTCGGCACCACACCCAGCGAGTACCGGCGCACCTTCACCCGGGGTGAGTAGCCCGCCCGGGGCACGGCTGGCGGGATCCTTGTGAACCATGGCGATCCCGCCACTGTCGGCGGCGCGGGACGCGGGCGACCCTGGTGGCGAAGGGAAGGGACACCACTCATGACTCGCATCGCCATCAACGGATTCGGCCGCATCGGACGCAATGTGCTGCGCGCGCTGCTGGAGCGCGACAGCGCCCTCGAGATCGTCGCCGTGAACGACCTGACCGAGCCCGCCACGCTCGCCCGGCTGCTCGCCTACGACAGCACGGCCGGCCGTCTCGGACGCCCGGTGAGCGTCGACGGGGACGCCCTCGTCGTCGACGGCCGCCGGATCAGGGTGCTGGCCGAGCGGGAGCCGGCCGAGCTGCCGTGGGCCGAGCTCGGCGTCGACATCGTCCTGGAGGCCACCGGCCGCTTCACCTCCGCGAAGGCGGCCCGCGCCCACCTGGACGCGGGCGCGAAGAAGGTGCTCGTCAGCGCGCCGTCGGACGGCGCCGACGTCACCCTCGCCTTCGGGGTCAACACCGACGCCTACGACCCGGCGCTGCACACGATCGTCTCGAACGCCTCCTGCACCACCAACGCGCTCGCGCCGCTGGCCGCGGTCCTCGACGAACTCGCCGGTATCGAGCACGGGTTCATGACGACGGTGCACGCCTACACGCAGGAGCAGAACCTGCAGGACGGTCCGCACCGCGACGCCCGCCGCGCCCGGGCCGCCGGCGTCAACATCGTGCCGACCACCACCGGCGCGGCCAAGGCGATCGGCCTGGTGCTGCCGAACCTCGACGGCAAGCTGTCGGGCGACTCGATCCGCGTACCGGTGCCGGTGGGCTCGATCGTCGAGCTCAACACGACCGTCGCCCGCGACGTGACGCGCGACGACGTGCTGGCGGCGTACCGCGCCGCGGCGCAGGGGCCGCTCGCCGGCGTCCTCGAGTACTCGGAGGACCCGCTCGTGTCGTCCGACATCACGGGCAATCCCGCGTCGTCCATCTTCGACTCGGCCCTCACCCGCGTCGAAGGCCGCCACGTCAAGGTGGTCGCCTGGTACGACAACGAGTGGGGCTTCTCGAACCGCGTGATCGACACGCTGGAGCTCCTCGCCACGCGCTGACGCCGGGACGGGACACCGGCTGTCCCGTCGGGCCGGACGACGGCACCCCCGCGGCTGCGCCTCGGCCGAGGCCGGTCCGGGGCCACTCGTCCACCCGACGAACGGCGGCCGGTCCACGAACCGCTCGCCCCGGCGGACGAACACAGGCCGGTCCACGGACCGCTAGCCCCGCCGAGGAAGCCGCGCGCCTTCCTTCGGTCGCCGTACCGCCCTGGCACGGCGACCGTCAGGACGACTTCCGGAACCGCTCCACCAGGACGTGCCCGATGGGCGGCACGAGGCGCTGGCCCGGGACGGGCACGCCGAGAGCGGTGGCGAGGTCGGGGCCGTGGACGTCGACGACCGCCTCGACGAGTTCGGCGAGTGCGTCCACCGCGACGCGGGCCCGCCGCCACGCCGTCAGCCCGACGGCCAGGCCGAGCAGGGCGGCCGGCCACCAGAGGGCGCCGAGCAGCGTGTACAGCACCGCCCAGCCCGCGAGGAGCATCGTGCCGGCCAGGCGGTCGCGGGCCGACTGCACGGCGGCGCGGGAGGTGTCGGGGAGCACCAGCCAGAGCCGGGCCCAGCAGACCGCGAGGTCGAGGCCGTACTCGTGCCAGATCCGGGAATCGGCCGACCGCATGCGGTCGGCCATCCAGGTGGGGTGGCGCGGCCGCTCCAGACCCATGCGGTTGCGCCGGGCCGTGAGC
>NZ_JBLEBI010000141.1:0-17947 GCF_047340315.1 Streptomyces sp. AF1A | reverse complement strand
CCGCCGCGGGCAGCTCGGCCAGGCCCGCCTCGAACGGGCGCCGGCCCTGGACGAGTTGCAGGTACTGGGAGAGGAAGAACACCAGGCCGGACATGCCGAGGACGGTCAGCAGGTCGGCGAGCACGGCCCCGCCGAAGCCGCGGCGCCCGAACAGGCGCATGTCCAGCAGCGGAATCGGCAGGGTCAGCTGACGGCGCACGAACCCGTGCAGGGCACCGGCGCCCAGCACGCCCACGGCGAGCGCCGGCCAGGTGAGGCCGTGGGCGGCGGCCTCCTTGACGGCGTACACGACGCCGATCATGCCGACCAGCGACAGCAGGACGCTGGGCACGTCCCACGGGCCGGGGTCCGGATTGCGGGACTCGGGCAGCAGGCGGATGCCGACGAGGACGAGGACCGCCATCACCGGCAGGTTGATCAGGAAGACCGAGCCCCACCAGAAGTGCTCCAGCAGGAAGCCGCCCGTGACGGGGCCGACGGCGGTGCCGGCCGAGGCGGTGGCACCCCAGATGCCGACGGCGAGGCTGCGCTCGCGCGGGTCGGGGAAGAGGTTGCGGATCAGGGCGAGGGTGGCCGGCATCAGGGTCGCGCCGGCCACGCCGAGCAACGCCCGCGCCAGGATCATCAGTTCGGGCGTGGTCGCATAGGCGTTGAGCACGGAGACCGCGCCGAACGCGGTGGCACCGCCGAGCAGGATCCGCTTGCGGCCGATGCGGTCGCCGAGGCTGCCCATGGAGACCAGCAGGCCGGCGATGACGAACGAGTACACGTCACCGATCCACAGCAGCTGGGTGCCGGAGGGATTGAGGTCTTCGCTGATGTAGGGGGTCGCCAGGCCGAGGACGGTGGCGTCGACGGCCACCAGCAGCACGGCCAGGACGAGGACGCAGAGCGCGAGCCAGCGGCCCGGGCGCTCCTGCGTCCGCGCCGCGCGGGCCGGCTGCAGGGTGCTGGTCATGATTCCTCTCTTCGTCACGCTTCGGTGCGTCGTGCGCCGCCGAGCAGCAGCTCGACGACCATGTGGGTGAAGTCCTTGGCGGCGACCCGGCCCTCCGCCACCGCCCAGGCGCCGGACGCCAGCAGGCCGTACAGCGCCTCGGTGAGCCAGGCGGGGGTGAGGTCGATGCGGAACTCGCCGCTCGCCTGGCCGCGCCGGAACAGGGCCATGAGGCGTGCGTCGATGCGCGCCCAGCCCTGGTTCTGCTGCTCCCCCTCGAAGAGCTGGTTCTCCGTGTAGAGGAAGGCGAGCAGGCCGGCCGCGGGTTCGATGGCGCGCACCAGCCGGTGGACGGCCTCCCCCGCCGGACCCTCGTCCAGGCGGGCCGCGTCCAGCGCGGCCTCGCACTCGGCGATGCCGAGCGCCTCCAGAGCGCGCACGAGCGCGTCGCGCCCGGCGAAGTGGCGGTGCAGCGTGGCCCGGCTGATCCCGGCCGCCTTGGCGACCTCGTCCATGGTCGCCGTGGATTTACGGGTCAGCAGGGCGGCCGCGCTGCGCAGCACGTGGTCACGATCCAAGGCCATGAGACAAGGATAGACCACATGAGACATCAGTGTCTCACAATAGGCAGGCGTGACTCATGCCTGCGGGTCCCAGGAGGTGTCCGTTCAGTGCCAGGGCAGCTGCCCGCGCCGCTCCCAGTAGGCGCGCGGCTCCTCCACGAGGGTGGCCAGGCGGGTCAGCTGGTCGGCGTCGAGGTCGACGACGGGCGCGTGCAGATTGGAGACGAGCTGGGTGACGGTGGCGGCGCCGGAGAGCACCACGCCGGCCCACGGCTCGCGCAGGACGACGGCCAGGGCCACGGCGTCGCAGCCGAGCCCCGTCTCGGCGGCCACGGCCTTCAGGGCGTCGGGGGCGTGCGGCTCGGCGAGCCGGCCGTTGGCCATGCCCTCCTTGACGATCACGGTCAGCCCGGCGTCGTGGGCCTCGGCGAGGGCGGGTCCGGCCGAGGTCTCCAGTGCGTTGTACGTCGACTGGACGGTGCGGAAGAGGGGCTCGCCGTCGACCGTCACCTCCAGCGCGGCGCGGATCGCGTCGGCCTGGGCGGGGCCGCTGGTGGAGAAGCCGACGGTCAGGCCCTGGGCGGCGTCCTCGGCCAGCCTGGCGTGCAGTTCCTTGTCGGTGAGGGCCGGGCTGTCCGGGGTCACCGAGTGGATCTGGTAGAGGTCGAGCCGGTCCCCGAGCAGGGCGCCGGTCTCGGCGCGCTGCCGCTCGTACGTCGCCAGGCCGTGGTCCTTGACCTCGTGCCGCTCGGCCTCGGTGGACCAGCCGGCGGTGTAGGTGTAGCCCCACTTGCTGCCGACGACGACGTCGTCGATGTCGGGGCGGGCGTTCAGCCAGTCGGCGAGGAACTCCTCGGAGCGACCGTAGGAGCGGGCGGCGTCGACATAGCGCACGCCCTGGGCGTAGGCCGCGTCGAGCAGCTCATGGGTGCGCTCGCGCAGCGCGTCGACGCTGCGGTCGTCCCCGAGGTCCCGGTCCCGGCCGAGGTTGATGTAGCCGGGGCGGCCGACGGCGGCCAGGCCCAGACCGATGTGACAGGTCGGCGTGGTGGCGTTCGCGAGACGGGCGAAGGGCATCGCGGGCTCCGTTCGGTCGGCTGACTGACGACCAACCTAACCCCCGATGCCCTCACGTCACTTCTTCGCGTTGGCCCACTCGTGCTGGACCGCCACGTCCGCCTTCAGCTCCGCCAGCTGGACGGCGACCGCGCTGGGGGCCGTGCCGCCGCGGCCGTTGCGGGAGGCGAGGGCGCCGGGGACGTTGAGGACCGTGCGGACCTCCGGGGTGAGGTGGGCGGAGATCTTGGCGAACTGCTCGTCCGTGAGGTCGCCCAGCTCCTTGCCCTCGGCCTCGGCGGCCTTCACGCACTCCCCCGCGACCTCGTGCGCCACACGGAACGGGACGCCCTGCTTGACCAGCCACTCGGCGATGTCGGTGGCGAGCGAGAACCCTGCCGGGGCCAGCTCCTCCATGCGCTCCCGGTTGACCGTGAGGGTGGCGATCATGCCGGTGAAGGCGGGGAGCAGCACCTCCAGCTGGTCGCAGGAGTCGAAGACCGGCTCCTTGTCCTCCTGCAGGTCGCGGTTGTAGGCGAGGGGCAGGGCCTTCAGCGTCGCCATCAGGCCGGTCAGGTTGCCGATCAGGCGGCCGGACTTGCCGCGGGCCAGCTCGGCGATGTCCGGGTTCTTCTTCTGGGGCATGATCGACGAGCCCGTGGAGAACGCGTCGTGCAGGGTGACGAAGGAGAACTCCTTCGTGTTCCAGATGATGATCTCCTCGGCGATCCGGGAGAGGTTCACGCCGATCATCGCCGTGACGAAGGCGAACTCCGCGACGAAGTCCCGGGACGCGGTGCCGTCGATGGAGTTGCCGGCGCTGCCGTGCTCGAAGCCGAGGTCGCGCGCCACCGCCTCCGGGTCCAGCCCGAGGCTGCTGCCGGCCAGGGCGCCCGAGCCGTACGGCGACACGGCGGTCCGCTCGTCCCACTGGCGCAGCCGCTCGGCGTCCCGGGACAGGGCCTGGACGTGCGCGAGGACGTGGTGGGCGAAGAGCACCGGCTGGGCGTGCTGGAGGTGGGTGCGGCCGGGCATCGCCACGTCCGGGTGGGCCTCGGCCAGGCCGATCAGGGCGTCCTGGAGCTCGGCGATCAGGCCGCCGATGATCCGGGCGTGGTCCCGCAGGTACATGCGGAAGAGGGTGGCGACCTGGTCGTTCCTGGACCGGCCCGCGCGGAGCTTGCCGCCGAGGTCGGGGCCGAGCCGCTCCAGCAGGCCGCGCTCGAGGGCGGTGTGGACGTCCTCGTCGGCGATGGTGCCGGTGAAGGAGCCGTCCGCGACGTCCGCCGCCAGCCGGTCGAGCCCGGCCAGCATGCGCTGCAGCTCGTCGTCCGTCAGGAGCCCCGCCTTGTGCAGCACGCGCGCGTGGGCGCGGGAGCCGGCGATGTCGTAGGGCGCGAGCCGCCAGTCGAAGTGGACGGACGCGGACAGCTTCGCCAGCGCCTCGGCGGGGCCGTCGGCGAAACGGCCGCCCCAGAGCCGTACGTCACCGCTGTTGCTGCTCACTTGCGTTGCTCCTCGAAGCCGTTGATGGGCGAGCTCTTGATGTGCCGCCGCCTCCCCACCCTTCCAGGCGGGGAGGCGGCTGTCAGGCGGATGCGTGTGGGGTGGACCCGCGCGTGTGAACCGCCGGAGTCAGGCCAGGTCGCGCTTGGCCGCGATCTTCGACGACAGGCTGTAGATGTCGATGAAGCCCTTGGCCGCCGCCTGGTCGAAGGTGTCGCCCGTGTCGTAGGTGGCGAGGTTGAAGTCGTACAGGGACGACTGGGAGCGCCTGCCGGTGACGACGGCGCGGCCGCCGTGCAGGGTCATCCGGATGTCGCCGGAGACGTGCTGGTTGGCCTCGTCGATGAAGCCGTCGAGGGCACGCTTGAGCGGGGAGAACCACTGGCCGTCGTAGACCAGTTCGCCCCAGCGCTGCTCCACCTGCCGCTTGTAGCGGGCCAGTTCGCGCTCGACGGTGACGTTCTCCAGCTCCTGGTGGGCGGTGATCAGGGCGATCGCGCCCGGAGCCTCGTACACCTCGCGGGACTTGATGCCGACGAGGCGGTCCTCGACCATGTCGATCCGGCCGATGCCCTGGGCGCCGGCGCGCTCGTTGAGCTGCTGAATGGCCTGCAGGACGGTGACGGGCTTGCCGTCGAGGGCGACCGGGACGCCCTCCTTGAAGGTGATGATCACCTCGTCGGCCTCGCGCGGGGTGGCCGGGTTGGAGGTGTACTCGTAGATGTCCTCGATCGGGGCGTTCCAGATGTCCTCCAGAAAGCCCGTCTCGACGGCGCGCCCGAAGACGTTCTGGTCGATGGAGTACGGGGACTTCTTGGTGGTGGCGATGGGGAGCTGCTTCGCCTCGCAGAAGGCGATCGCCTTGTCCCGGGTCATGGCGTAGTCGCGGACCGGGGCGATGCACTTCAGGTCGGGGGCGAGGGCGACGATGCCGGCCTCGAAGCGCACCTGGTCGTTGCCCTTGCCGGTGCAGCCGTGGGCGACGGTGGTGGCGCCGTGCTTCTTGGCGGCGGCGACGAGGTGCTTGACGATCGTCGGCCGGGACAGGGCGGAGACCAGCGGGTAGCGGTCCATGTAGAGGGCGTTGGCCTTGATCGCCGGGAGGCAGTACTCGTCGGCGAACTCGTCCTTGGCGTCGGCGACCTCGGCCTCGACCGCACCGCAGGCGAGCGCGCGCTTGCGGATGACGTCCAGGTCCTCGCCGCCCTGGCCGACGTCGACCGCAACGGCGATGACCTCGGCGCCCGTCTCCTCGGCGATCCAGCCGATGGCGACGGAGGTGTCCAGACCGCCTGAGTAGGCGAGTACGACGCGCTCGGTCACGGGTTTCTCCTCACAGTGCATTCCGCTGGTATGCATGAGTATGCAGAACTCTGCATGATTCGTCAATCTCGCCATTTCCTTAGGCAGTCGAACGATTTACGCCTACAATCGTTGAACATGGGAAAGGCTTACGAGCGCATCGACGGCAGGCTCCGTACCTTCATCGAAAAACAGCCCCTGTTCTTCACCGCGACCGCCCCGCTGTCCGCCGGGGGCACGGTCAACGTCTCTCCCAAGGGCCTGCGGGGCTCGTTCGCCGTACTGGACGAACACACCGTGGCGTATCTGGACTTCGCCGGCTCCAACGCGGAGACCATCGCGCACCTGCGGGAGAACGGGCGCATCACCCTGATGTGGTGCGCCTTCCAGGGCCCGCCGAACATCGTGCGCGTGCACGGGCGGGGCGAGCCGGTCTTCCGCGACGACCCGCGCTTTCCCGAACTGCTCACCCGCTTCCCGGACATCGATCCGGCCCGGCACGGCCTGCGGGCGATCATCGTCGTACACGCCGAGCTGGTGCGGGACACCTGCGGGTACGCCGTCCCTCACATGGCCTACGAGGAGGACCGCGACCTGCACGGCAAGCGCTTCGCGCGCGAGGACGACGCCTCGCTGAGCGCCTACTTCGAGAAGAAGGAGCACATCGCCACTAGCCTGGACGGACTACCCGGGCTGCCGCTGCCGCTGCCCCCGTCTAGCGTCTGAGCCATGCGCCCCGCTCTCGTGCTGGCCCTCGTGTCCGCGTCGTCCCTCGCCCTGCTCGGCTCCGCGCCGGGCCGGGACTCCGTGCCGCTGCCCGCGCGCATGGCCGACACGGGCGGCGGCAGCCAGCTGATCACCGCCGAGGCGCCCGGCACGTCCTCGACGTCCGGCACGGTCACCTGGTGGGACCTGCGGGACGGACAGTGGGTGCAGGCGGGCTCGGCGCCGGCACGGTTCGGGGCGAGCGGGCTCGTCGAGGGCGGCTCGCGCAAACAGGGCACGAACACGACCCCGACCGGGCTGTACGGCTTCCCGTTCGCCTTCGGGATCAAGGCGGCGCCGGCCGGGACGAGGATGGCCTACCGGCCCGTGCGGGAGACCTCCTGGTGGTGCCAGGACGGCGACTCGACGTCGTACAACCGCTGGACCGATCCCCTTCCGGCCGACTGCCGGGCCGCCGAGGCCGAGCACCTGATCACCTACAGCACCCAGTACGCGTACGGCCTGGTCGTCGGGTTCAACTACGACCGGCCGGTGCGCGGTCGCGGCGCCGGCATCTTCCTGCACGTCAACGGGAAGGCGGCGACGGCCGGCTGCGTGTCGGTGCCGCAGGACGCGATGCAGGAGATCCTGCGCTGGGCGGACCCCGCGAAGAAGCCGCACATCGCCATCGGGACGGCGGACGGGAACACGGCCGTCACCCGGTACTGAGCCCCCGCCGCACCGGGGTCACGCCACCGGAAGCCGCACCGTGAACGTCGTGTCCCCCGGCCCGCTGTCCAGGTCCACGCGCCCGCCGTGCGCCTCCACCACCGCCGCGACGATCGACAGGCCCAGGCCCGCGCCGGAGCCGGAGCCGTCGGGGTGGCGGCGGTGGTCGGCCCGGGTGAAGCGCTCGAACACGCCCGGCCGCACGTCCTCGGGGACGCCGGGGCCGTCGTCGTGGACGCGGAGGACGGCCGCCTCCTCCCGGGACTCCAGCGTCACCGTGACCTTGCTGCCCTCTGGTGTGTGCAGACGCGCGTTGGCCAGCAGGTTGGCCACCACCTGGTGCAGGCGGTGGGCGTCTCCGGTGACCGTGACCGGGTCCTGTGGGAGGTCCAGGGTCCAGCGGTGGCCGGGTCCGGCGGCCCGGGCGTCGGTGACCGCGTCCAGGACCAGGTGGGTCAGGTCGACCGGGCGGCGTTCCAGCGGGCGGCCGGCGTCCAGGCGGGCCAGCAGGAGCAGGTCGTCGACCATCAGGCCCATCCGCGAGGACTCGGCGGCGATGCGCTCCAGGGCCCGGGTGACCTCCGGCGGCACCGGGCCCGGGTGCAGCAGGGCCAGCTCGGCGTGGCCCCGGACCGAGGCGACCGGGGTGCGCAGCTCGTGGCTGGCGTCGGCGGCGAAGCGGCGCAGCCGCTCCTCGCTGGCGTGCCGTTTGGTGAGCGCCCCCTCGACGTGCCCGAGCATGCGGTTGAGGGCCGCGGCGACCTGGCCGACCTCGCTGTGCGGGTCGGCGTCGGGCGCGCGCGGGGGCAGCGCGACCTCGCCGCTGGCGAGCGGCAGCTCGCTGACCCGGGAGGCGGTCGCGGTGACCCGCCCGAGCGGGCGCAGGGACCAGCGGACCCAGAAGGCGCCGGCCACACCGGTCACCACGAGCGCCAGGCCGAAGACGACCCCGGCGACCAGTTCCAGGCGGTGCACCGTGGCCTCGACCGGCTCCAGCGGAAGCCCGACGACCAGCACGTCCCCGTCCCGGCCTGCGGAGGCGGCGACCCGGTAGTCGCCCAGGGCGGAGAGCTCGACGGTGTGCGGCCGGCCGTCGGCCGGCACCCGGGCCAGCCGCGCCGCGTCCCGCGCGGGCAGGCGCACCTTCAGGTCCGCGGACGGGTCGCCGGAGCGGATGAGGCCCGTGGTCGTGAGCCTGCCGTCGACCAGGCGGGCGCCGAAAGTACCGGTGGCCATCCGGCGGGTGTCGCCGTGCTCGTCGCCGTCGTGGTCGTCCGACAGCACGCCGTTGTGCTCCAGGCTCTCCGGGAACCGGGTGCCGGCCTGGGCGAGCTGCTCGTCCAGCCGCTGGGTGAGGAAGCCGTTCAGCTCGACGACGGCGGCCAGCCCGACGGCGGCGCAGCTCACGGCCAGCAGGACCACCAGCCCGACGGTGAGCCGGGCGCGCAGCGTGCGGGGGCGAAGCGGGCGGAACAGGGATCGCAGCCGGCTCACCCGGTCACCGGCTTCAGCACGTAGCCGGCCCCGCGCACCGTGTGGATCATGGGTGCGCGGCCCGCGTCGATCTTCTTGCGGAGGTAGGAGATGTACAGCTCGACGACATGGGCGCGGCCGCCGAAGTCGTAGGACCAGACCCGATCGAGGATCTGCGCCTTGCTGAGCACGCGGCGCGGGTTGCGCATGAGGAAGCGGAGGAGTTCGAACTCGGTCGGCGACAGCTCGACCAGCTCGCCGGCCCGGGTCACCTCGCGGGCCTCCTCGTCCATCACCAGGTCGCCCACGACCAGCCGGGGGCCCTCCTCCTGCTGGCGGGCCATGCCGGCGCGGCGCAGCAGCCCGCGCAGCCGGGCCACGACCTCCTCCAGGCTGAAGGGCTTGGTGACGTAGTCGTCGCCGCCCGCCGTGATCCCCGCTATGCGGTCCTCGACCGCGTCCCGCGCCGTGAGGAACAGCACGCACACGTCGGGCCTGACCTCCCGCAGGCCGCGCAGCACGGCGAAGCCGTCGGTGTCCGGGAGCATCACGTCCAGCACGACGGCGTCGGGCAGCAGCTCCTGTGCGGCGGCCAGCGCGGCGGCGCCGTCGCCGGCGGCGCGCACCCGCCAGCCCTCGTAGCGCAGGGCGCCGGTGAGCACCTCCGCGAGGTCGGGGTCGTCGTCGACGACGAGGACGCGCAGCGCGGCGCCGTCGGGGCGGGTGAGGGCCGGACGGCCGGAACGGGTCGTGTGCATCGCGTCCACCAGCATCGCTCGTTTCCGGGACGGCCGGGCGCCCCGGGTGCTGTGAGTTTTCTCTGAGAGGGTCCCGCCGGACTCTGAGACCCCGCTGAGAAAGCGCTCAGAGCCCCCTCTGAAGAAGCACTGTTCAGAGCTCCCTCAGAGCTTCGGCACGCACAGTGGCCTGGCGGACGGACGAAGGGACGGCACTGATGACCACCGTGACGACGAGGCGGGCGGCCCCGTCCCTGCCGGGGACCGCACGGCGATCCCCCGCGGGGCCGGTGCTGGCCGCGCTGTGGGCGGGGGCGGCGGGGGTGGTCGCGCTCTGGTGGACGGACACCGGGTCCGTGGTCGGCGCGGCGGGCTGGCTGACCGGGGCCGGACGGATCGCCGGGCTGCTGTGCGGCTACGCCTGCGCGGTGCTGGTCGGCCTGATGGCCCGGGTGCCGCTGCTGGAGACCCGGGTGGGCTCGGACCGGGTGGCGCGCTGGCACGCGATGGCCGGCCGGTACACGGTCTGCCTGCTCCTCGCGCACATCGCGCTGATCCTCGCCGGGTACGCCGCCCAGGACCGGGCCTCGCTGTGGCACGAGACGGTCACCGTGGTCCTGGACTACCCGGACATGCTGAAGGCCACCGCCGGCACGGTGATCCTCTTCGCGGTCGGCGTCACGTCGATCCGGGCGGCGCGGCGCCGCACCAGCCACGAGTTCTGGTACTACGTCCACCTGCTCACGTACGCGGCCGTCTTCCTGGCCTTCTTCCACCAGCTGACGCTGGGCGAGGAGCTCAACGGCAAGCCGGTCGCCACGGCCGTCTGGTACGCGCTGTACCTGGGCGTCGCGGCGCTGGCGGTGTGGTTCCGGCTGCTCGCCCCGGTCCGGCTCAACCGGCGCCACCGGCTGCGGGTCGACTCGGTGCACCGGGAGGCGCCGGGCGTGTACTCGGTCGTCGTACGCGGCCGGCACCTGGACGAGCTGGGCGCGCGGCCCGGCCAGTTCTTCCGCTGGCGGTTCCTCGGCGAGGGCCTGGGCTGGACGTCGACGCCGTACTCCCTCTCCGCGCCGCCCCGGCCCGACCTGCTGCGGATCACCGTGAAGGCGCTCGGCGACCACAGCGCGGCCGTGTCCCTGCTGCGGCCCGGCACCCGGGTGTGGGCGGAGGGTCCGTGCGGCTCCCTGACCGCCGACCGGGCCACCAGCCACCACTGTCTGCTGATCGCGGCCGGGGTCGGCGTCACCCCGCTGCGGGCGCTGTTCGAGACGCTGCCGGGCGAGGTCACCCTGCTGTACCGGGCCCGCGCGGTGGAGGACCTGGCGCTGGGCGGCGAGCTGGAGGCGATCGCCCGCCGGCGCGGCGCCACGGTGCTGTACGCGCTGAACGGGCCCCGCGGCGAGCGCCCGCGGATCACCGCGGAGTCGCTGCGCGCGACCTTCCCCGGGCTGGCCGGCCACGACGTCTACCTGTGCGGGCCGCACGCCTTCGCCCAGGACGTGTACGAGGCGCTGCGGGCGGCCGGGGTGCCCGACCGCCGGATCCACCACGAGTCCTTCGAGCTGTGAGACCTGTGAGGCCGTAGAAGTGCACGCGTTGAGGAAGAACCGCCCGCTGCGCCGGATCGTGCTGGCCGGTGCCGCCACCGTCTCCGGAATGGTGCTGCTGCTGTCGCTGAAGCCGCACACGAGCCCGGCACTGGCCACGACGGCCGCCAACCCGCCCGCCGCGTCCGGCAGTCCGGCCCCGTCGGGCGGATCGAGCCCGTCCGGCGGCGCCGGTTCGGGTACGCGGACCGGCTCGAAGACCGCCACCGGTGACACCGTCCAGACCCGCTGGGGGCCCGTCCAGGTGCGGGTCACGATCAAGAGCGGCCGGCTCACGGAGGTGACGGCCGTGCAGTACCCACAGGGCAACCCGCGCGACCAGGAGATCAACAGCTACGCCCTGCCCCGGCTGCGGCGCGAGGCGCTGGCCGCGCAGGGCGCGCACATCGACATGGTGTCGGGCGCCACGTACACGAGCACCGGCTACCAGCAGTCGCTGCAGTCCGCGCTGGACTCGGCCGGCCGCTGAACACTCCGCACACGCGGCACGTATCTGTGGACCGACGGTCAAGTCCCCCCGGAGGAACCGTGACCACCACGCTCGCAGGCGGACGTGCCGCCCGCCGACAGACGATGCGCCGCATCCGCCCGCGCCGCAGCCCCGCCGTCCCGCTGCTGCTCGCCGTGTGGGCGGGCGCGGCGGCCGTGCTGTGGCTCTGGTGGCACAACACACCGTCCATCGCCGACGACAACGGCAGAATCCTCAACGCGGGCCGGATCACCGGCCTGCTGGCCGGATATCTGATGGCGCTGGTCGTGCTCCAGATGGCGCGCGTCCCGGCGCTGGAGCGGCGGGTCGGCTCGGACCGGGTGGCCCGCTGGCACGCGATGAGCGGACGGTACACGCTCTGCCTGATCGTGGCGCACGTCTTCCTCACCATGTGGGGGTACGCGCTGCAGGCGGGCAAGTCGCTCGGCGACATCGTCCAGCAGACCATCGACTCGATCAACCAGTTGCCCGACATGGGCAAGGCCGCCATCGGCACCGGCCTGTTCGTGGTCATCGGGCTGACGTCGATCGGCGTGGTCCGCCGCCGGCTGCCGTACGACGCCTGGTACCACGTCCATCTGATGACGTACGCGGCGGTGTTCCTGACGTTCTGGCACCAGATCACCACGGGCAACGACTTCGCGGTCGAGCCCACCGCCAAGACCTTCTGGTACGGCCTGTACGGAGCCGTCACCGCGCTGGTGTTCTGGTACCGCATTCTCACCCCGGTCCGGCTGAACCTGCGCCACCGGATGCGCGTCGAGGCCGTCATCGAGGAGACGCCGGGCATCGTGTCGGTGCTGATCGGCGGGCGCAGGCTGCACCGGATGGGCGCGGAGGCGGGGCAGTTCTTCCGCTGGCGCTTCCTGGCCCCCGGGATGCGCTTCAGCTCGCACCCGTACTCCCTGTCGGCGGCACCCCGCCCGGACATGCTGCGGATCACGGTGAAGGCGATCGGCGACCACAGCGCCCGGCTGCGCGAGCTGACGCCCGGCACCCGGGTGTGGGCCGAGGGACCGTACGGCGCGCTCACCGCCCAGCGCCGCAGCCGGGGCAAGGTGCTGCTGGTCGCGGGCGGGGTCGGCATCACCCCGATGCGCGCGCTGTTCGAGACGCTGCCCGGCGCGGCCGGCGACATCACCCTGCTCTACCGGGCCAACAGCACCCAGGACCTGGCGCTGTGGGACGAGCTGGCGAAGATCGCCGACGAGCGGGGCGCCCGGCTGATGTACGCGGTGAACAGCCCGGACGGCGAGCGGCCGGACATCTCGGCGGAGAACCTCCAGCGGAAGATCCCGGACATCGACCGGCACGACGTGTTCATGTGCGGCCCGCCCGGGTTCGCGCAGTCGGTGTACGAGGCACTGCGCGGTGCGGGGGTTCCCGCCCGCCGCATCCATCACGAGTCGTTCGAGATGTGAGCGGAGCTGCACACAGATGAGGAAGAGCCACCCCTTTCGGCGGGTCGTGCTGGCCGGCGCGGCCACCGTGTCCGGCGTCGTCCTGCTGCTGTCGCTGAAGCCCGGGTCGGACCCGGCCGCCGCGTCGGCGGCGGGCTCGGCACCGCAGCAGACGGCGGCGGGGCAACCCTCACCGCAGGGCGGCCAGCGGGGCGGGGCGCAGGCCGCCGCCGGCTCCGGCACGGTGACCGGTGACGCGACCCAGACGCAGTACGGGACGGTGCAGGTCCGGCTGACCGTCAGCAACGGCAGGATCACCAAGGCGGAGGCGGTCCAGGCACCCAAGGGCGGACTCAGCGACCAGAAGACGGCCATGGCCGTCCCCAAGCTCAACCAGGAGGCCGTCGCGGCCCAGAGCGCGCAGATCGACGCCGTGTCCGGGGCGACGTACACCAGCGCGGGATACAAGAAGTCGCTGCAGTCGGCGCTCGACAAGATGAAGTCGGCGTCCGCCGGGTCCTCGGGTTCGTCCGGGTCCTCGGGTTCGTCCGGGTCCTCGGGTTCGTCCGGGTCCGCGTCGTCCTCCGGTTCCGCGGGGTCCTCCAAGGCCGGCCAGGCGCGTACGATCACCGGCAAGGTGGCCCAGACCCAGTACGGTCCGGTCCAGGTGCGGATCACCGTCAAGGACGGAAAGATCACCACCGCGCAGGCCGTCCAGGCGCCCAAGGGCGGACTCAGCGACCAGAAGACGGCCATGGCCGTCCCCAAGCTCAACCAGGAGGCCGTGGTGGCCGGCAGCGCGCACATCGACGCCGTGTCGGGCGCCACCTACACCAGCGCCGGCTACCGGCAGTCGCTGCAGTCGGCGCTGGACCAGGCCGGTGGCTGACGCGGTGGCCGAACGGGCCGAGACTCCCGCCGCGGTGCGTCACGCGGAGGAGGTCATGGGGACCGTCTTCTCCTTCGACGTCCGCGGCGGGGAACCCCGTGCGGTGCGGGCGGCCCTCGCCGAGGCCGTCGCCGGCCTGCACCGGGTGGACGCGCTGTTCAGCACCTACCGCGAGGACAGCGAGGTCTCCCGGCTGGCCCGCGGCGAGCTGACCGTGGCTCAGTGCGCCCCCGAGATGGCCGAGGTGCTCGACCTCGCGGCCGAGGCGGAGCGGGTGAGCGAGGGCTGGTTCAGCGCCCGGTACATGGGCTCGCTGGATCCGACCGGCATCGTCAAGGGCTGGTCGGCCGAGCGTGCGGCCCGGCTGCTGGCGCGGGTGCCCGGCGTGCGCGGGGTCAGTGTGAACGGCGGCGGGGACGTGCAGATGCTGGGCACGCCGGAGCCGCAGCGGCCGTGGCGGGTGGGTGTGGCGGACCCCTTGCGCCCCGGCGGGCTGGCGGCGGTGATCTCGTCGTCGGGCGCGGACGAACTGTCCGTCGCGACGTCCGGCACGGCCGAGCGGGGCGCCCACATCGTGGACCCCCGCACGGGCCGGCCGGCGGTCACGGACCTGGTGTCGGTCACGGTGGTCGGACCCAGGCTGACCTGGGTGGACTGCTGGGCCACGGCCGCGTTCGCGATGGGGTCGCGGGCGGGCCTCGCCTGGCTGGAGTCGCTGCCCGGCGTGGAGGCCCTGCTGATCACGGCCGGGGACGAGGTGCGGTGCACCGGGGGCCTGGCCGCGCGATTGGGTTGAAATCTGAATTTTTTCTGGGAAAAGCCATCCGGGTTCCGCCCTGGGACGTACCTCATGTGCACCGAGTTTCGGGAGGAACGCATGGCAATCTTCAGCAGTCTCATGCCCGCCAAGCGCCGGAACGAGCGCGACGACTGGTCGCGTCACAACTTCTCAGGGCATGGCAACCGTCACGGCCACGGCGACCACGGCGGCCACGGCGGTCACGGCCACAGCGGCCACGGGCACGGCGGCGGCCACGGCGGCGGCCACGGCCACGGCAACTACTGACCTCATCAGCAGGGCTGAGCGGACCGGGGCCCGGAGGACCCGGTCCGCCTCGCCGATCCCGAGGAACGCGTCCCATGGTGCACGTGCTGCGGCGTCTGCTCGCGACGGGCGAGGTCCTCGACGCCGTCGTCGCGGCCGCACCTCCCGTGTCGCCGCGTCAGGTGTTCCGGCGCTTGTGGCCCTACACCCGCGGCGGCCGTCGCTGGCTCGCCCCGGTCCTCTTCTTCAGCCTGGTCGGCCCCGTGGTCGACGCCGCGGAGATCTGGCTCTTCAAGCTCGTCGTGGACGGCGTGCTCGTCCCGCGCGACCTGCGCCCGCTGCTCTGGATCGGGCCGACGTACCTGGGCCTCATCGTCGGCTCCGGCGTGCTGCGGTTCGCCGACGACGTGACGTCCACCTGGGTGGGCGAGCGCTTCCTGCTCTCCCTGCGCGCGGACCTGTTCCGGCACGTCCAGGGGCTCTCGCTCGGCTTCTTCGAACGCCGGCGGCTCGGGGACGTGCTGTCCCGCGTCACCGGAGACGTCGACGCGGTCGAGACCTTCCTGCTGTCGGGGGTCGCCGACGTCCTCTACTACGTGATGTGCCTGGGCATCTACCTGGGCCTGCTGTTCTACCTGCGCTGGGACCTGACGCTGCTGGCCCTCGCCATCGTGCCGCTGTTCTGGGCCTCCGCCCGGCACTTCTCGCGCCTGATCAAGGAGGCCTCGCGGGAGCGCAGGCGGCGCAGCGGCTCGCTGAGCGCGATCGCCGAGGAGGTCCTCGGCAACGTCGCCCTGGTGCAGGCGTACAACCGGCAGGGGTGGGAGGAGCGCCGGTTCGAGCGGGAGAGCGTCGGCAGGTTCCGGGCGGCGATGGCCTCGGCCCGCATCCGGGGCGTGTACGGCCCGGTCGTCGAGATCATCGAGGTGGCCGGCGGGCTCGCGGTCATGGGCCTGGGCACCTGGAAACTGGCCCAGGGACAGCTCACGCTGGGCGGACTGCTCGTCTTCCTGGCGCTGATCGGCAAGCTCTACGGGCCGGTCCACGGCCTGTCCGGGCTCGGCACCACCTTCTACGCGGCCTCCGCCTCGGCGGAACGGATCATCGAGTTGCTGGACCAGCGGCCCCAGGTCGTGGAGCGTGCGGGCGCCCGGCGGATCGGCCGCGCCCGGGGCGCGGTGCAGTTCGACGGCGTCTGGTTCCGCTACCCCGGCGCCTCGTCCTGGGCCCTGTCGGACGTGTCCTTCCGGGTGGCGCCCGGGGAGACGCTGGCGCTGGTCGGGCCGAGCGGGGCCGGCAAGTCCACGGTCGCCAAGCTCCAGCTGCGCTTCTACGACCCCGACCGGGGCGCGGTCCTGCTCGACGGCACCGATCTGCGCGACCTGACCCTGTCCGGTGTGCGGGAGAGCGTCGCGGTGGTGCTGCAGGAGACCCTCGTCTTCCACGGCACCGTGCGGGAGAACATCGCCTACGGCCGGCCGGAGGCGTCGCAGGCCGACATCGTGGCGGCGGCACGCGCCGCGGACGCGCACGAGTTCGTCGAGCGGCTCCCGGACGGCTACGACACGCTGGTCGGCCAGCGCGGCCGGACCCTGTCCGGCGGCCAGTGCCAGCGCCTGGCGATAGCCCGCGCGATGATCAGGGACGCGCCGGTACTGCTGCTGGACGAGCCGACCACGGGGCTCGACGCCGGTTCGGGCCGGCGGATCATGGATCCGCTGCGCCGGCTCATGGCCGGGCGGACCACCGTCGTCATCTCGCACAACCTGCTCACCGTCCGCGACGCCACCCGCATCGTGGTGCTCGACCACGGCCGGGTCGTCGAGGCCGGCGCCCATGCCGATCTGCTGGCGCGCGACGGGGTGTACGCCCGGCTGCACCGGCTGAACGCGGGCGCGGTGCTGTCATGACCGGCCTGGCGCCCCTGCCGCCGGGCAGCAGACCGGCGCCGGGCTACCAGATCCTGGCGCACCTGGCGCGCACCGGCTGGGCGGACGTCCACGACGCGTGGAGCGAGGAGCGCGACTGCCGGTGTGTGATCAAGGTGGTGCGCCCGGACCGCCGGGGCGAGCGGTGGCCGGCCGAGCGGCTGCTCCGCGAGGGACGGTGGCTGTGCGAGTTCACCCACCCCCATCTGGTCCGCGGCTACGAGACGTTCGAGTCGCCCGAGCCGCTCGTGGTCCTGGAGACGCTGACCGGTGAGACCCTGTCCCACCTCGTGCTCCGGCTGCGGCGCCGGCCCGCCGCGGCCGATGTGGCGCTGCTCGGGGTGCAGCTGTGCTCGACGGTGCACTACCTGCACCGGCGAGGCGTGCTCCATCTCGACCTCAACCCGTCCAACGTGGTGGTGGACCGCGGCCACGCCAAGGTGCTGGATCTGAGTGCCGCCCGGCCTCCGGGGCCGGCGCCCGCGGGAGTGGGCACGTGCTGCTACCTCTCCCCGGAGCAGGCGCGGGGCGGGCCGCTCACGGCCGCCGCCGACGTGTGGGGCATCGGCATCACCCTGTTCGAAGTGGCCTGCGGCGGACTGCCGTTCGACTGCGACTGCGCGCGCACGGAGGCGCGGTCCGATCCGCGGGCCGAGGCGGACGGCGGCGGTACCGGGGAGGGTCGGGCCGAGGCGGACGGCGGCGGTACCGGGGAGGGTCGGGCCGAGGCGGACGGCGGCGGTACCGGGGAACGCCGGGGCGAGCGGTGCCCGCCGGTGCGGGCCCTCCCACCGGTCGGGTCGTGCCGGCGGCTGCCGCCCGCTCTCGCCGCCGCCGTCGACGCCTGTCTGCGTCCCGATCCGCCGGCCCGCCCCGCGGTGGCCGAACTGTCCGCCGCGCTCAGAGAGACGCTGCCCGGCTGAGCCCACCCGGTCGCCGGCTCACCCGGCCGCCGCCCGTGGGCTCACACTCCCCGGGCGAACCCACCCGATCGCGGGCTGACATGCCCGCCGAGCCCACCCGACCACGGGCCCCCACACCCGGGCCAAACCCACGCCACAGGCCCACGCACCGCCGCCCGAGACCAGCCGACGACGGGCTCATACCCCCCGGCCCACACACCCCAGGACCGGCCCACCCCCCGGCGGGACCTCACGCCTGCCGGCTGCGCGCGTCCGTCTCCGGGGTCAGCACCTGGCCGGTCTGCAGCCGGGCCGTGGCCAGGACGGAGCCGTCGGCGGACGTCAGGCGGGCGCCGGAGAGCGACTTCGGGCCGAAGGCGATCGAGGCGCCCCAGTAGCCGTGTCCGTTGCGTACGGTGAAGTCGCCCAGGCGGTCGGTCGTACCGTCCGCGCGTACGAGAAGGCAGGTGACCGTACCGGAGTACGAGCCGCCGTGACCGGAGAGCTCGAGGGTCATGAAGACCCAGCCCGGGTTGCCGGGGCGGGCGTAGACCTCGCCGACGGGCCGTCCGCCGAGCGCGGCGGAGGTCATGTCCCCGACCAGCATGGGCTCGGACGAGACGGCGGGCGGTGGCGAGGCGGTGACCGCCTCGACGCCGGTGCCGATCCCCCAGC
>NZ_JBLEBI010000140.1:0-18078 GCF_047340315.1 Streptomyces sp. AF1A | reverse complement strand
CTCGGCGCCCAGGTCGGCCAGCGCCGACTCCAGCACCTCGGCGGCCTCCGCGTACCGCCCCTGCCGCAGCAGGAAGCCGCCCAGCTGCTGCCGCGCCCAGGCACCCAGCGTGCCGCTCTCCCCGGCCTCGTCGGCCCAGTGCGCGGCCTCCAGGGCGTGCCCGGCGGCGTCCACGGCGTCGCCGCGCCCGCCGACCACCTCGGCCAGCTGCAGATGCAGCTGCGCCCTCCCGACCGGCTCCACGTACGGCCCGCCGTGCTCCAGGGCCGCGCGCAGCGCCCGTTCGGCCCCCGCCGGATCACCGGCCTCGTGGGCCAGGGCGGCGAGCTGCACCTCGTACTCCACCGCGAACCAGGGCAGCCCCGCGGCCACGTACTCCTCGGCGGCGCGCCGGAACAACCGCGCCGCCCGCCCGGCGTCCCCGGCGATCCCGGCCAGCTCCGCGAGCATGCCCCGCGCCTCGGCGGCCCGCGCCACCAGCCGCACGTCGTCCCCGCAGCGGCCCTCGACGAGGGCCAGCACCTCCCGCACGGCGGCCTCGGCGTCGGCGCCGGCGTCCTCGGCGTTCCGCTCGTGCACCCGTCGCATGAGGATCCGCGCCCGGCTCATCACCACCGACGCCGTCTGCCGCACACCGGTGGCCTCGGCCGCGTACAGCGCGAGCGCCTCGTCGTACGGCCCGGAGACCGCCGCCAGGGCCTCGTCCACCTCGCCCCGCAGCGCGCGGACGTACGCCCCACGCGCGCGTGCCGCCAACGCCTCCCCGGGGTCGCCCGCCTCGGCGTAGAGGGCGGCCGCCTGCTCGAACAGCCCGACGCCCTGCGGGCCGCGCGCCATCGCCTCGTGTTCGGCGATCTCCGCGCGGTCGCGCGGCTCCAGATCGGTGCCCCGCGCGGCCCGTGCCACGGCGGCCCACGCCTGAAGGGCCTGCGGCCGCAGGGTGTCCGACAGCCGCCGTGCCTCGGCGAGCAGGGCGGCCACATCGGGCTCGGCGGTCACGTCCGGCGCCGGGGGCGCGGTCGCGGGGGCCGGCGCCGGGCGCGGTGTGCGCACCCCCAGCGGCAGCCGCTCCACCAGCGGACGCTGCGCCATGCGCGCGCGTACCCGGTCGCCCACGTGCGACGTGCCGTTGCGCAGGTCGAAGCGCTCCGCCAGGGCCAGCGCCTCCGCGCGCGCGTGCACGGCGAGTTCGCCCGCCGTCCAGGTCCGCCCGGCGGGGCCCGGCACCGGCTGCCCGCCCAGGCCCAGCTCGGTCAGCCGGTCCATCAGCAGGGTCACCACGGCCATGAAGTCGAGCCGGCTGCGCGGATGCCCGGTGTCCGTGAAGTACGCGGGACGCCCGGCGAGCAGCTCCAGACCGCGCGCCTCGTTGCCGGTCAGCGCGCAGAACGCCACGTGCTCGGCGTAGGCGCTGCGCATGCTCTCCATGGGGCGGACGAGCCTGAGGCCCCGCAGATGGTGGGCGCGGGCCTCCTCCACGCGGCCCAGCCGCAGCAGTGGGATCAGCGAGGCGGCGAGGACGGAGTGCGGCTCGTGCGCGCAGCCGTACTCGCCCTCCAGGACCGGCCGCCACAGCCGCAGGGCCTGAGCGTCCCGGCCCTGCTCGACCTGCCAGGTGCCCTGCCCGTGCAGCTCGCAGGCGTGGCAGTCGGCCATCTCGTCCCGGTCGGCGGCGAGCCACGCGGCGTAGGCCCGCTCGGCCCGCGCCAGGTCCCCGACGTGCGCGGCCACGCTGAACTCGGCGCTGCGCACCGCCCGTTCGGAGTGCCCGGCGAGCCGGTAGCGGTGCTCCATCTCGGCGAGCCACTTCTCGATCGAGGCGAGCGGGATGTGCGGCTGGTCCAGCATGCCGGCCGACATCCACTTGAAGACCCAGTGCAGTGAGTGCGTCTCGTAGGCGTCGAAGTCCCCGGGCCGCTCGTCCCACATGCGCAGCAGCCGCGCGAACGGGACGAACATCTTGTCCTTCTCGGAGCTGTAGTTGTAGACCTTCACCTGGTGCCCGAGCGCCTCGATGACGGCCAGCGGAATGCCGAGCCCCTCCGCCTCGGCGAGCAGCTGCTCCGCGCGCGCGTTGCGGGCCGGGCCCTCCGGCTGCTCGGAGTTCTCCGCCATCGCCCGGCGCAGCGCGTCGAAGTCCGTGATCTCACCCATCAGTGACCGTCCTCCCCGTCCGCCGGCTCCCCGTGTGCGCTCTCCCCGTGCGTGGCCCACTCCAGCAGGCCGAGGAACGCCCGGTTGAGCAGTGCCGAGTCGGCGGGCCGCAGCGGGCGCTGCGCCATCAGCAGCGCCTGCCCGTACAGCGACTCGGTCGCGGTGCCGATCAGCTCGGGTTCCCGCAGCGAACTGATCCGGCGCACCAGCGGGTTCAGGTGGTTGAGCACCAGACGCGCGCGGGGGGCGCTGCCGCGCAGCGAGCCCAGGATGCCCGCCCACAGATCGTCGGCCCGCTCCTCGGCCGCCGCCCGTGCCTGCTCGTGCCGCGCGCCGCGGTCGTCCAGGTGCAGCGCGGGCACCGACAGCGGGTGGAAGGCGCGCAGGACGACGTCGCAGCCCAGCGGGTCGAGCTTCGCCCGCGCGGCCGCCAGGAAGCCGGACAGCGCCAGCTCCTGCGCCGGGTCGACCGCGTCCAGGTGCGCGGTGACGGTGTCCGCGTCCAGTTCGGCGACCACCGCCCCCTGCCGCACCGACGGCAGCGCCTCGACCAGCTCGCTGTCGTACGTGTAGCCGCCGTTGACCACCCCGACGCCCTGCGCGGAGGCGATCGGCGCGACCTGCCGGTACTCCTCGACGGTCCGGGTGAAGTGCACCACCGGGTGGCGCCGCGCGAACTCCTCCAGGGACAGCCGGCCGTCCGTCGTCTCGAACGGCAGCCACGGCAGCATCGTGCGCAGCATGTCGTGGTCGTGCCGGGCCAGGGACTTCACGCCCAGGTGGTGCACGGCGAGGAACGCCGCCAGCCGTTCCGGATCGCCGGCCGCGAGCCCCGTGAGCCAGGAACGAATCCTTTCGCCGAGGGCGTCCCGTACGGCCGCGAGCGTCTCGTCCTCGTACAGCGACTCCCGCGAGGCGGTGGGCCGCAGGCTGTCGGTGTCCAGCACGCAGCGCACGAAGAAGGCCCACTCCGGCAGGAGCTGTTCGGCCCGCTCGGTCAGCAGCATGCCCTTCAGGTGCACCCGATGGGTCGCGCGCTGGGCCGGGCTGACCGCCGACGGCAGCACGTACGCCACTCCCCGGATCCCGGCCAGCGGCACGTCCAGGTCGATCGCGTCCAGCGGCGTGAACCCGAACAGCTCCTGGCAGTGCCGGGCCAGGGCCACCCTGCGCGCGGCCGGGCCCGGATACGCGCGGTCCCAGGGCGCGGGCAGATCCGTGATCCGCTCCTCGCCCACCCGGACGTCGTACGGCAGCAGCGAGCCGAAGTCCCGGGCCAGCGTGCGCACCCGCTCGGGTGAGAGCCACTCGGCCGCGCCGGGCCGCGCCGTCAGGTGCACGGTCGTGCCGGGCTCGGGCCGCTCCGCGGCGGGCAGGGTGCGGACGGTGTAGGAGCCGTCGTCGCGCGCCGTCCACTCCACCGGTGGCGCGTCCGGCGTACGGGCGCTGCGGCTGACCACCCGGATCCGCTCGGCCACGACGAAGCAGGCGAGCAGCCCGATGCCGAACTGGCCGAGGAAGCCGGACCGGGCCTCCTGGATGCCCTCGGCCCGCTTGGAGCTGCGGCCGATGGTCGCCAGCAGGTCGTGCACGTCCGACTCGGTGAGCCCGATGCCGCTGTCCTCGACGCGCAGGCCGCCGTCCGCCGTGTGCAGCCGGACCAGCGCCGGGGCGTCCGGCTGCAGGGCCCGCCGCGCGGTGACGGCGTCCACCGCGTTCTGCAGCAGCTCGCGGAGATAGACCTTCGGGCTGGAGTAGAGGTGATGGGAGAGGAGGTCCACCAGACCGCGCAGGTCGACCTGGAACGTATGAGGTGTGTGAGGTGGGTGAGGTGACTGGGATGCCTGGGATGACTGTGAGGTCTGGGAGTCCATCGTCACTGCGCCGGAGGGGGGAGCGCGTGCGGCGCGGGGTCGGGCGGTCCCGTCGTGGGGGCGGTGACCGCGGGGGATGGCCGGAGCGCGTCATCCTAGACCCGAACAGCGCGCCTGACCAGCAGTTTCCCGGACATAAACGGCGCCTTGCCACGAATCGGCGACCGCGGCGGCTACGGCATTGTCAGTGCCGTGGTGTGCAATGGATCTCGTGCCCGCACTGGATGAACCCCTGAAGCAACCACTGAAGTCAGTGCTCGGCCCCGCCACCGCGAAGGTGATGGCCGAGCATCTCGGCCTGCACACCGTCGGCGACCTCCTGCACCACTACCCGCGCAGATACGAGGAGCGCGGCCAGCTCACCCACCTCGCCGACCTGCCCATGGACGAGCACGTGACGGTGGTCGCCCAGGTGGCCGACGCCCGCCTGCTCACCTTCGCCTCGGCCAAGGCGCCCCGGGGCAAGGGCCAGCGCCTCGAGGTCACGATCACCGACGGCAGCGGCCGCCTCCAGTTGGTCTTCTTCGGTCACGGCGTGCACAAGCCCCACAAGGAGCTGCTGCCGGGCACCCGCGCGATGTTCGCCGGCAAGGTCTCCGTCTTCAACCGCCGCCTCCAACTCGCCCACCCCGCCTATGAGTTGCTGCGAGGCGACGGCGAGGAGGCCGTCGAGACCTGGGCCGGCGCCCTCATCCCCATCTACCCGGCCACCGGCAAACTGGAGTCCTGGAAGATCGGCAAGGCGGTCCAGACGGTCCTGCCCAGTGCCGCGGACGCCGTCGACCCGCTCCCCGACTCCCTGCGCGAGGGCCGCGGGCTGCTCCCCCTCCCCGAGGCCCTCCACAGGATCCACCGCCCGCACACCAAGGCCGACATCGCCGACGCCCGCGCCCGCCTGAAGTGGGACGAGGCCTTCGTCCTCCAGGTGGCCCTCGCCCGCCGCCGCCACGCCGACACCCAGCTCCCGGCGGCGCCCCGCCGCCCGAAGCCGGACGGCCTCCTGACGGCCTTCGACGACCGCCTGCCCTTCACCCTCACCGACGGCCAGCAGAAGGTCTCCCAGGAGATCTTCGCCGACCTCGCCACGGAACACCCGATGCACCGCCTCCTGCAGGGAGAGGTCGGATCGGGCAAGACCCTGGTGGCCCTGCGCGCCATGCTCGCCGTGGTCGACGCGGGCGGCCAGGCGGCCATGCTCGCGCCCACCGAGGTCCTCGCCCAGCAGCACCACCGCTCGATCACCGAGATGATGGGCGAACTGGCCGAGGGCGGCATGCTCGGCGGATCGGAGCACGCCACCAAGGTGGTCCTGCTCACCGGCTCGATGGGCGCCGCCGCCCGCCGCCAGGCCCTCCTCGACCTGGCCACCGGCGAGGCCGGCATCGTGGTCGGGACCCACGCCCTGATCGAGGACAAGGTGCAGTTCCACGACCTCGGCCTGGTCGTCGTCGACGAACAGCACCGCTTCGGCGTCGAACAGCGCGACGCGCTGCGCGGCAAGGGCAAGCAGCCCCCGCACCTCCTCGTCATGACGGCGACCCCCATCCCGCGCACGGTCGCGATGACCGTCTTCGGCGACCTGGAGACCTCGGTCCTCGACCAGCTCCCGGCCGGCCGCTCGCCCATCGCCACCCACGTCGTCCCCGCCGCCGACAAGCCCCACTTCCTCGCCCGCGCCTGGGAGCGGGTCCGCGAGGAGGTCGAGGGCGGCCACCAGGCGTACGTCGTCTGCCCCCGCATCGGCGACGAGGAGGACGATCCGAAGAAGGCCGGCAAGAAGAAGTCCCCCGAGGACGAGGCGGAGAAGCGCCCGCCGCTGGCCGTCCTCGACGTGGCCGAGCAGCTGGCCGGAGGCCCCTTGAGGGGCCTGCGGGTCGAGGTCCTGCACGGCCGCATGCACCCGGACGACAAGGACGCGGCGATGCGCCGCTTCGCGGCCGGCGACACCGACGTCCTGGTCGCCACCACGGTCATCGAGGTCGGCGTCAACGTCCCCAACGCCACGGCCATGGTGATCATGGATGCCGACCGCTTCGGCGTCTCCCAGCTCCACCAGCTGCGCGGACGGGTCGGCCGCGGCTCGGCCCCCGGGCTGTGCCTCCTGGTCACCGAGATGCCCGAGGCGAGCGCCGCCCGCCGGCGGCTGAACGCGGTCGCCGCCACCCTCGACGGCTTCGAGCTCTCCCGCATCGACCTCGAACAGCGCCGCGAGGGCGACGTCCTCGGCCAGGCCCAGTCCGGCGCCCGCTCCAGCCTCCGGGTCCTCGCGGTCATCGAGGACGAGGAGGTCATCGCGGAGGCGAGACAGGAGGCGGCGCACCTGGTGGCGGCCGATCCCGAACTGGAGCGGCTGCCGGGTCTGCGCACGGCCCTGGACGCCCTCCTGGACGAGGAGCGGGAGCAGTACCTGGAGAAGGGGTGAGCCGCAGCGCGCTCCGAAGAGACGCGGGGCAGTATGCGATGTGCGGCCACCGCCGCGCGAGCGACCAGCCACAATGAACCCGTGAAGCCGCCCACGAAGAAGGACCCCACATGACCCGCGTGATCGCCGGTCGGGCAGGCGGACGGCGCCTGTCGGTACCGCCCGGCACCGGAACACGGCCAACATCGGACCGCGCACGCGAGGGCCTCTTCTCCACCTGGCAGTCCCTCCTGGGCGGCCCCCTGGACGGCGAGCGCGTCCTCGACCTCTACGCCGGCTCGGGCGCCGTGGGCCTGGAAGCCCTCTCCCGGGGAGCGGGCCACACCCTCCTCGTCGAAGCCGACGCCCGCGCGGCGCGGGTCGTGCGCGAGAACGTGAAGAGCCTGGGCCTGCCCGGCGCCGAAGTGCGAGCGGGCAAAGCGGAACACGTCATCCGGACCGCGCCGCCCGCCGAGCCGTACGACCTCGTCTTCCTCGACCCGCCGTACGCCGTCACGGACGACGATCTTCGCGAGATTCTGCTCACACTCCACTCGGAAGGCTGGCTCGCTGAGCAAGCGCTCGTCACCGTGGAGCGCAGCACCAGAGGCGGGACATTCCAGTGGCCGGACGGCTTCGAGGCGATCCGGTCCCGTCGCTACGGCGAGGGAACGTTTTGGTACGGTCGCGCCGCCTCTACGTGCGAAGACGCACGATGACCGGACCGGAGAGCGAGGGATCACAAGTGCGCCGCGCCGTCTGTCCCGGGTCGTTCGACCCGATCACCAACGGACATCTCGACATCATCGCCCGAGCTTCGCGTCTGTACGACGAGGTCTACGTCGCGGTGATGATCAACAAGGCCAAGAAGGGCCTGTTCGAGATCGAGGAGCGGATCGAGCTGATCCGCGAGGTCACCGCCGACTACGCCAACGTCCGGGTCGAGGCCTTCCACGGCCTGCTCGTCGACTTCTGCAAGCAGCGCGACATCCCCGCGATCGTCAAGGGCCTGCGCGCCGTCAGTGACTTCGACTACGAGCTGCAGATGGCCCAGATGAACAACGGCCTCACCGGCGTCGAGACGCTCTTCGTGCCGACCAACCCCACCTACAGCTTCCTGTCCTCCTCGCTCGTGAAGGAGGTCGCGGCCTGGGGCGGCGACGTCTCCCACCTGGTGCCGCCGCAGGTGCTCGACGCCCTGAACCGGCGCCTGCGCAAGGACTGATGGGACTACAGTCGTCCCGTCCGTCTCCAACCCGGCTGTAGAGAGTGGCGAGCACAGGTGGACGTGCAGAAGAAGCTCGACGAGATCGTCTCCATGGTCTCCGGTGCCCGGGCCATGCCCATGTCGGCCTCGTGTGTGATCAACCGCGCCGACCTGCTCACGCTGCTGGAGGAGGTGCGCCAGGCGCTGCCCGGCTCGCTCGCACAGGCGCAGGAGCTGATCGGCGACCGCGAGCAGATGGTGGAGCAGGCCCGCCAGGAGGCCGAGCGGATCATCGAGAACGCGCACGCCGAGCGCGGCTCGCTGATCTCCGACACGGAGATCGCCCGCCGCTCCCAGGCCGAGGCCGACCGGATCCTCGCCGAGGCCCGCAAGGAGGCCGAGGAGATCCGCGCCGACGCCGACGACTACGTCGACTCCAAGCTCGCCAACTTCGAGGTCGTCCTCACCAAGACCCTCGGCTCGGTCGGCCGCGGCCGCGAGAAGTTGCTCGGCACCGGGCCCGGCCTGGACGAGAACGGCTACGAGGACGAGGACGCCCCCGAGCGCAGCCACGACCCGGAGACCCTGCGCCACAACGCCGACCAGTACGTCGACGCCAAGCTGGGCGCCTTCGAGGCGGTGCTCGCCAAGACCCTGGAGGCGGTCGGCCGCGGCCGGCAGAAGCTGCACGGCCGTATCGCCACCGACGACCTCGGGGCCCTCGCCGACGACACCACGACCTTCCAGCACTCCAGCGACGCCGACTACCTGGCCGACCTCGCGGCCCTCGCGGACCAGGACGCCGCGGCCGAACAGCAGCCGGTCCCGCAGCAGCCGGTCCAGCAGCCGGTCCCGCAGCAGCCGCAGCAGCCGTCGTACGAGCCGCAGCCGGCCTACGCGTACGACCAGCAGCAGCCCGATCCGTACAGCGGCTACCCGCAGCAGCCCGTCTACGGCCAGCAGGACCCGTACGGCTACCAGCAGGCCGATCCGTACGCCTACCAGCCCGCCTACGAGCCCCAGCAGGCGGCCTACGACCCGCACCAGGTCCCACAGCAGCCCCAGCAGGGCTACGCTCTGGAGGAGACCAGCCTCTTCGACACGAGCATGATCAGCGCGGAGCAGCTGCGGGCGTACGAGCAGGGACGCGGCCTGTAGCCGCGCACCCGATTGGGCCCTGAGCGAAAGGTCCAGTATCCTGGCTCTTCGGTCGCGCGTGCGCTCATTGCGTGCTGCACGCCGTCCGCCCTCAGCGCTGCCCCGGGACCCCGAGGCCGGCGTCCCTTCGAGTTCGTAAGACCGAAAGCAGGAATGGCTTCCAACGCCCGCCTCGACCACCGCAACCCCCTCGTGATCGACACGCACGAGCTGGGCCGGCGTCCTGGTGCGCTGCAGCGCCTGACCCGCACGGTCGACGCCCCGAAGGACCTCGGTCTGCAGGACGTCATCGGAGTGCCGGAAGGCGCACGGGTGGAACTCGAACTCCGGCTCGAGTCGGTCATGGAAGGTGTGCTCGTCACAGGCACCGCCCGTGCGACGACCGAGGGGGAGTGCGTAAGGTGTCTGGAGCCGCTGGAGCTGGAGCTCGAAGCGGACTTCCAGGAGATGTTCTCGTACCCTGACGCCGACGACCGGGGCCGCGTGATCGCGGAACCGGGCGACGACGCCGAGGACGACGAGGACAGGCTCTTTGTCGAGGACGGTCTGATCGACCTCGAGCCTCTGCTGCGCGATGCGGTGGTGCTCGCACTGCCGATGCAGCCGGTGTGCCGGGAGGACTGCCCGGGTCTGTGCTCCGAGTGCGGAGCACGGCTCGCGGACGACCCGGACCACCACCACGACGCCGTCGACATCCGTTGGGCGGCTTTGCAGGGACTCGCCGGATCCATGACGGACGGCGAGAAGGACGAGATGAGCGGCGACGCGACTCGATCAGCGCGCGTCGACGAGAAGCAGGAGAAGTAGCCGTGGCTGTTCCGAAGCGGAAGATGTCGCGCAGCAACACGCGCCACCGCCGGTCGCAGTGGAAGGCTGCGGTCCCCACCCTGGTTGCGTGCGAGCGCTGCCACGAGCCCAAGCAGCAGCACATCGCGTGCCCCTCGTGCGGCACCTACAACAAGCGCCAGGTCCTCGAAGTCTGAGCGGGCTGGTGAGAGGCACTGTGTCCAGTCCCAAGAAGGCGGAAGACGCCAAGGCGGACGCACCCGCCAAGAAGAAGGCGGACAACCAGGCCTCGTCCCACACGCTTCTGGAAGGGCGGCTCGGCTACCAGGTCGAGTCCGCCCTTCTGGTGCGCGCGCTGACCCACCGTTCCTACGCGTACGAGAACGGCGGTCTGCCGACGAACGAGCGGCTGGAGTTCCTCGGGGACTCCGTGCTCGGTCTCGTCGTCACGGACACGCTGTACCGCATCCACCCCGACCTGCCCGAGGGCCAGCTGGCCAAGCTGCGGGCCGCGGTGGTCAACTCGCGTGCGCTGGCGGAGGTCGGGCGCGGGCTCGACCTGGGCGCCTTCATCCGGCTCGGCCGGGGTGAAGAGGGCACGGGCGGCCGGGACAAGGCGTCCATCCTCGCCGACACCCTCGAAGCGGTGATCGGCGCGGTCTATCTCGACCAGGGCCTCGACGCGGCCTCCGAACTGGTGCACCGCCTGTTCGACCCGCTGATCGAGAAGTCCTCCAACCTGGGCGCCGGCCTGGACTGGAAGACCTCCCTGCAGGAGCTGACCGCGATCGAGGGACTCGGCGTGCCCGAGTACCTGGTCACGGAGAGCGGCCCCGACCACGAGAAGACCTTCACTGCTGCCGCCCGCGTCGGAGGCGTCTCGTACGGCACCGGCACCGGCCGCAGCAAGAAGGAGGCGGAGCAGCAGGCCGCCGAGTCCGCCTGGCGGTCCATCCGGGCAGCCGCGGACGAGCGGGCCAAGGCGGCCGGCGAGGCCGCCAAGGCCGTCGAGGAAGCTGCCAAGGACGGCGACACGTCGTCCGCCACCGCCTGACGAAGCACGGCCGAGCGCCCGCCCGGAGTCCGCACTCCGGACGG
This sequence comes from Streptomyces sp. AF1A, assembly GCF_047340315.1. Classification (NCBI taxonomy): domain Bacteria; kingdom Bacillati; phylum Actinomycetota; class Actinomycetes; order Kitasatosporales; family Streptomycetaceae; genus Streptomyces; species Streptomyces sp. AF1A. The sequence continues at coordinate 7,400 of NZ_JBLEBI010000140.1, read as the reverse complement.
GCGCTCGGCTCATCACCGGACCCGTACGGGGGTTTCCATGCCCGAGTTGCCCGAGGTCGAGGTCGTCCGGCGCGGCCTTGAACGGTGGGTGGCCCACCGCACCGTCGCCGAGGCCGAGGTGCTGCACCCGCGCGCCGTACGCCGGCACGTGGCCGGCCCCGACGACTTCGCGCACCGGCTGAGGGGCCACCACATCGGCGCCCCCAGCCGGCGCGGCAAGTACCTGTGGCTGCCGCTGGAGGAGACCAACCAGTCGGTCCTCGCGCACCTCGGCATGAGCGGGCAGTTGCTGGTGCAGCCGCACGAGGCGGCGGACGAGAAGCACCTGCGCATCCGGATACGGTTCGCCGACGGCCTGGGCACCGAACTGCGCTTCGTCGACCAACGCACCTTCGGCGGGCTGTCGTTGCACGACAACACCGCCCAGGGTCTGCCCGACGTGATCGCGCACATCGCCCGCGACCCGCTGGACCCGCTGTTCGACGACGACGCCTTCCATCAGGCGTTGCGCCGCAAGCGCACCACCATCAAGCGAGCCCTGCTGGACCAGTCGTTGATCAGCGGGGTCGGCAACATCTACGCGGACGAGGCGCTGTGGCGCTCCCGCATCCACTACGAGCGGCCGACCGCCGGCTTCACCCGCCCGGTCACCGCCGAACTCCTCCGCCACATCAGGGACGTGATGAACGCGGCCCTGGCCGTCGGCGGCACCAGCTTCGACAGCCTCTACGTCAACGTCAACGGCCAGTCCGGCTACTTCGGCCGTTCCCTCGACGCCTACGGCCGCGAGGGCGAGCCGTGCCGGCGCTGTGCCACCCCGATCCGCCGCCGGTCCTGGATGAACCGCTCCAGCTACTTCTGCCCGAAGTGTCAGAGGGCGCCGCGCGTCTCGTCGTAACGCGCACGGGCGGCCAGTACCTCGTCCATGGACCCCTCCACGCAGTGGATGAGCGCCAGCAGCCGCTCGGCGACCCGGCGGCCGAGCGGCGTCAAGTCGTAGTCCACGCGCGGCGGGTTCGTCGGCTGGGCCTCGCGGTGCACCAGGCCGTCCCGCTCCAGCGCGTGCAGCGTCTGCGACAGCATCTTCTCGCTGACCCCGTCGACGCGGCGGCGCAGCTCGTTGAAGCGCAGCGAACCCTCGTACAGCGCGCCGAGCGTCAGCCCGCCCCAGCGGCCCGTGACGTGCTCCAGCGTGCCGCGCGAGGGACAGGCCTTGGCGAAGACGTTGTAGGCGAGGTCTTCCAGGTTCCCGGCGGTCATGTCCCAAGCGTACGCGAGCGCAGCGCTACCCGCGAGGTTGCACTAACTTCTCGATAGTGCTTTCCTTCAGTTAGTGCTTCCGGGCTGTGCCTGAGCGCTCAGCCGCCCATCCAAGGAGGTTTCATGACCACGCCCGTCGTCTCCATCGCCTACCACTCCGGCTACGGCCACACCGCCGCCCTCGCCGAGGCCGTCCGCGCCGGTGCCGCCGAGGCGGGCGCCGAGGTGCATCTGATCAAGGTCGACGAGATCACCGAGGAGCAGTGGGAGACGCTGGACCGCTCCGACGCGATCGTCTTCGGCTCGCCCACCTACATGGGCACCGCCTCCGGCGCCTTCCACGTCTTCGCCGAGGCGACCTCCAAGCGCTGGTTCGGCCAGGACTGGCGGGACAAGTTGGCCGCCGGCTTCACCAACTCGGCGTCGAAGAGCGGCGACAAGCTGCACACCTTGCAGTTCTTCCAGACGCTCGCCGCCCAGCACGGCATGCACTGGGTCAACCTGGGCCTGCTCCCCGGGTGGAACAGCACCACGGCCTCCGAGAACGACCTCAACCGCCTCGGCTTCTTCGCCGGAGCCGCCGCCCAGTCCAACACGGACGAGGGCCCCGAGGCCGTCCACAAGTCCGACCTGGCCACGGCCGAGCACCTCGGCCGCCGGGTGACCGAGACGGCGAGGGCGCTCAGGCGCGGACGGGTCGCCGCGTAGGCGCCTTACGGCCGCCGCCGGCTCGGGGGAGGGGAAGCGTCCCTAGGACGCGGACTCGACCGAGACCCGGCACGACTACGCTGCGCGTGTGCGTGCGGAAGAGGTTTCCCGCTGGATCGCGGTTCACGATGCTTCGATCAGCGCGGTCGAGCTTGCCTCAGCGTTCCATGCCTACCTCCGCGCTCTGCCGTGGGCGGGCCATGGCATCGACTGGCGAGACCTGCCGTACCGATCCCTCGGGCTTCAAGGCGTCTCGGACGATGAGGCGGTGGAGTGGGCGAGGATGACGCCCATGGGCGCCCACGACCACGTCCTGTTGATCGACTCGGCGTCCGAGCCGGGTGTCATCTGCGCTTTCGACGATGCGCTGCGCGACTTCGAACTGCTGTCGAATCGTCCTGAGCTCTACATGTGCGGGGTGGACCTCGTGGGCGGGCTGCCCGAACCGACCTTCGGACACTTCATCGAGCGTCGCGCCTTCATGACCCTCAACGCGAGAGTGTGAGCCGCAGCCGGCGGGCCCAGCCTTCTTCGGGGCAATCGCCCGATGCCGATGCCGATGCCGATGCCGAAGGCGTCCGCCCCAGTTCGTGCGGGGCGGGAGGGCTGAACAAGGACGACTGTCGGCCACTTGGCGTGCCCGACGACTATCGGCCACTTGGCGTGCCCGACGGGTCGGCACGGTCCCTGCGACTCTCCCGGCTGCGCTCGCGCGGGAACGCTCCGCAGCGCGTGGCTGCGGAGCGTTCCTGGCGCCTAGTGGGGTTCAGTCGACTGCCTGCCCGTTGCCCGTGCCGCCCCTGCAGGTCCCGGTGCCCGGGTTGGCCGGGTTGGGTGCCCAATCGACCGTTCCGCCGCCTTCGATGCACTCACCCGGGGCGAGGGCATCGACGGCGCCCTGGCCTGCGGCTATCTCAGTAGCCGAAGTCCTGTGTCCACCAAGGCCCGCCCGTCCCGAGGTGGACGCCGACGCCCAGGGTTTTGAAGTCGCAGTTCAGGATGTTGGCGCGGTGGCCGGGGCTGTTCATCCAGGCGTCCATCACGGCCGCCGCGTCGGCCTGGCCGCGGGCTATGTTCTCGCCGCCGAGGTTGGCTATGCCGGCCGCCGCGGCCCGGTCCCACGGCGTTTTGCCGTCCGGGTCGGTGTGGTCGAAGAAGCCCCGCGCGGCCATGTCGTCGCTGAACGACCCGGCCAGCTTGGCCAGGGAGGGGCTCGCCGTCAGGGCACTGCAGCCGACCTTCGCCCGCTCCTCGTTGACGAGCTTGAGGACCTCGGCCTCGGCGGCGGCCTGCGCGGACGTCGTCACCGGCGCGGAGGTGGCCGACGGGGCCTTGGGGGCCGCGTGCTGGGACGGGGTCGTCTCCGGCTTGGAGGGGGCGGCCGTCTTGGAGGGGGCGCTGTTCGGCGGGGCCGCCTTCGCGGGAGGCGCCGTGGGCGAGTCCGAGGGGGACGCCGACGGGCTGCCGGGGGACGGGGAGCGCTGGGTGTCCCGGCTGGTGGTGCCGCCTCCGGTCCGGCCGTCGACGCTGCCCGAGGTGCCGCCCTGCTCGCCGGCCGCGTTGGTGGGGGAGCCGGCGGCCTGCACCTGGTCGCCGCCGGTGGTCTGCGTGGAGCCGCCGAACCTGTAGTTCTGCAGGCCCGGGACCATGCCGGTGGCCACCGCGGCCGTACCCAGGGCGACGGCCGCGGACACCCCGAGCAGGCCCGTGCGCACCGGCTTGGCGGCGGCCTTCTTGCGGTGCCGGTTGCCGTGGGACGGGCCGTCGTCCGGGCTGAACCCGCCCGTGTCGTCGTCGGGTGTGAACAGGTAGGAGTGGGCCCGGGCGTTCGCCTCGGCGTAGGCCTCCGGGTTGAGGTAGGGCGCGATCCCCCTGGGTGCCTGCCGGCCCCGAGATGAGTACCCCGAGGAGGAGTACCCCGAGTACCCCGAGGAGGAGTACTCCGGGGCGGAGTACGGGAAGTCGTCGGCCCCGGCGGCGGGGTCGTAGCTGTGCGTGACCTCCGTGGCGTGACCCGTGGTGGCGCGGCCGGCGGCGGAGCGTCGGTGGCGTCCCATGTCCCTGCCCTCTTCTCGTGCTCGCGGTCGACCGGGGCTGCCGCGGGTGACTCCCCCCTGGCCCAACCCGGCTCACTCGATCGAGTGAGTTTCATATGAGATTCATTGGACCGGGACGGTACCGCATGCCGCCGGGGCGCGAGGTGTCCCCGGCCAGATCGGCCGTTAGGTTGCAGCCATGAGTGAGGATGTGCGACTGGTCGCCTGGGTGCGCGGGCACGTGCAGGGCGTGGGCTTTCGTTGGTTCACACGCGCCAAGGCACTGGAGATCGGCGGCCTGAGTGGTTTTGCTCTCAACCTGGCGGACGGCCGGGTCCAGGTCGTCGCGGAGGGCTCGCGCGAGGGCTGCGAGGGGTTGCTCGACTGGCTCCAGGGCGACGACACGCCCGGGAACGTGGACGGCGTCACCGAGATCTGGGACACACCCCGCGGCGGCTACGACGGCTTCGCCATCCGCTGAGCCGGTTCTGTACAGCCCCGCAGGCGGGAGCCCCGGCCGCTGCCGGAGGCACATGCGGACGGCAGAAACGACCTGGTGGTTGTCAACGCGGGCGCGGCGTGGCAGGCTCCGCTGGTACAGCTGATCGCCACGCCCTGTGGGCCCCGGATGACATGCAGCGCCGCCGCTTTCCAGGCCGCGCGCCCCGGTTTGCCCGCCAATACGGGGCGTGATCGTGTTGACCGTCAAACTTTTTGGTGAGACGCTGAAAGCCCCGCGCACCTTAGCTGTTTGGCATGGAGCAACTGCAGAGCAACACCCCGATGTGCCAGGCACCGCGGGTGCGAATCCCTCACGACCCACACCGCATCGGTCGGTCACTCAGTGTGGAGGACCATCCATCATGGCAAAGGCGCTTCTCGGTTACGTCGGCGGCTCCGACCCTCGACTCCTCGCCGAGATGCGACGGCTGCAGCAGCGTGTGCAGGACCTGGAGTCCGAGCTGGTCCGGATCCAGGCGGAGAACGACGCGCTGACGGCTGCCGCCTCTCAGGACAGGATCATGGAGAGCATCGACGCACACCAGGCGGAGCCTGCGCTCACCTGATCACTGCATCAGCTCCACAACAGCAGTCGCAGTGGTTGGGCTGCCCGTATCAACCGCTCAGTTGATCGGACGGCTGGAACCCAGCCGTCAGAGATTGCAAGGGACGCTTCGGCGTCCCTTCGTTCTTTCCCCCGCGCATCCTTTCACCCTCTTCAACGTCTGGTGTGCCCGGCATGCTCAATGGCGAAACCGCGGGGTTGCGAGTGTTCGTGGAGTGAGATAGGCGGGGCCGGGTAGAGTCCGGCGGCGTGCACCTCAAGGCCCTGACCCTCCGCGGGTTCAAGTCGTTCGCCTCGGCGACCACCCTCCGGTTCGAACCGGGGATCACGTGTGTCGTCGGCCCGAACGGCTCGGGCAAGTCCAATGTCGTGGACGCGCTCAGCTGGGTCATGGGCGAGCAGGGCGCCAAGTCGCTGCGCGGCGGCAAGATGGAGGACGTCATCTTCGCCGGCACCACCGGCCGCCCGCCGCTGGGCCGCGCCGAGGTGTCCCTGACCATCGACAACTCCGACGGGGCCCTGCCCATCGAGTACGCCGAGGTCACCATCACGCGGATCATGTTCCGCAACGGCGGCAGCGAGTACCAGATCAACGGCGACACCTGCCGCCTGCTGGACATCCAAGAACTCCTCTCCGACTCCGGCATCGGCCGCGAGATGCACGTCATTGTCGGCCAGGGCCAGCTCGACTCCGTCCTGCACGCCGATCCGATGGGCCGCCGCGCCTTCATCGAGGAGGCCGCCGGCGTGCTCAAGCACCGCAAGCGCAAGGAGAAGGCGCTCAGGAAACTGGACGCGATGCAGGCCAACCTCGCGCGCGTGCAGGACCTGACGGACGAACTGCGCCGCCAGCTCAAGCCGCTGGGCCGTCAGGCGGCGGTGGCGCGCAGGGCCGCCGTCATCCAGGCGGACCTCCGCGACGCCCGTCTCCGGCTTCTCGCCGACGACCTCGTACGGCTGCGCGAGGCCTTGAAGTCCGAGATCGCCGACGAGGCGGCCCTGAAGGAGCGCAAGGAGGCCGCCGAGCAGGAGCTGAAGAAGGCCCTGCACCGCGAGGGCCTGCTGGAGGACGAGGTACGGCAGCTCACGCCGCGCCTCCAGCGGGCCCAACAGACCTGGTACGAGCTGTCCCAGCTCGCCGAGCGGGTGCGCGGCACCGTCTCGCTGGCCGACGCCCGGGTGAAGAGCGCCACCTCCGCACCGCCTGAGGAGCGCCGGGGCCGCGACCCCGAGGACATGGAGCGCGAGGCCGCCCGCATCCGCGAGCAGGAGGCCGAGCTGGAGGCCGCCCTGGAGGCAGCCCAGCGCGCCCTGGACGACACGGTCGCCCACCGCGCCGAACTGGAGCGGGAGCTGGCCGCCGAGGAACGCCGGCTCAAGGACGTGGCCCGCGCCATCGCCGACCGCCGCGAGGGCCTGGCCCGCCTCTCCGGACAGGTCAACGCCGCCCGCTCGCGCGCCGCCTCCGCCCAGGCCGAGATCGACCGGCTGGCCACGGCCCGCGACGAGGCCCAGGAGCGCGCCGTGCGTGCCCAGGAGGAGTACGAGGCCCTGCAGGCCGAGGTCGACGGCCTCGACGCCGACGACGCGGAACTCGCCGGGCGGCACGAGGCGGCCAAGCGCCGGCTGGCCGAGGAGGACGCCGCGCTCGGCGCCGCCCGCGAGGCTCTCACCGCGGCCGAGCGCGCCCGCGCCGCGACCCAGGCGCGGCACGACGCCCTCGCCATGGGCCTCCGGCGGAAGGACGGCACCGGAACCCTGCTCGGGGCGCGGGACCGGCTCACCGGCATCCTGGGCCCGGCCGCGGAACTGCTGACGGTGAGCCCGGGTTACGAAATCCCGCTGGCGGCCGCGTTCGGCGCGGCGGCGGACGCGATCGCCGTGACGACCCCTGCCTTTGCCGCCGAGGCGCTCCGCCTCCTGCGCAAGCAGGACGGCGGCCGGGCCGCCCTGCTCCTGGCGGGGGCGCCCGAAGCGGCCCGCACGGACGCGGGGCAGGACCGGTCCGCGGACGCCGCACCGTCCGTCCCGGCCCCCGGACGCCTGGCCGCCGACCTGGTCTCCGGCCCTGCCGAGCTGATGCCCGCCGTCCGCCGCCTCCTGCGGGGAATCGTCGTCGTCGGCACCCTGGAGGACGCCGAGGACCTGGTGGGCTCCCACCCCGAGCTGACCGCTGTCACCGCCGAGGGCGATCTGCTCGGTGCCCACTTCGCCCAGGGCGGATCCGCCGGGGCGCCCAGCCTGCTGGAGGTGCAGGCGTCCGTCGACGAGGCCGCCGCCGAGGTAGCCGTGGACGTCTGGCCGGGGCCCTCCTGGGCCACCCCCGGCCT
>NZ_JBLEBI010000014.1:0-90071 GCF_047340315.1 Streptomyces sp. AF1A | reverse complement strand
TCGCGCGGTCAGAGCCGGGACAGCTCGTCCACCAGGTCGTCCAGGCCCAGCGAGCCCTGCGACAGCGCCGCCATGTGCCAGGCCTTCAGGTCGAACGCGTCGCCGTGCCGCTCGCGCGCCTTCTCCCGGCCCAGCAGCCAGGCCCGCTCACCGAGCTTGTAGCCGATCGCCTGGCCCGGGATCGTCAGGTACCGGGTCAGCTCGCTCGCCACGAAGTCCGCGGGCCGGCTGCTGTGCGCCCCGAAGAACTCCTCGGCCAGCTCCGGGGTCCAGCGCTCACCGGGGTGGAACGGCGAGTCCGCCGGGATCCGGAGCTCCAGGTGCATGCCGATGTCCACGATCACCCGGGCCGCACGCATCATCTGCGCGTCCAGGTAACCGAGCCGCTCCTCCGGGTCGGAGAGGTAGCCCAGCTCGTCCATCAGCCGCTCCGCGTACAGGGCCCAGCCCTCCGCGTTGGCGCTGACCTCGCCGACCGTGGCCTGGTAGCGGGAGAGGTTCTCCGCGACGTGCGCCCACTGCGCCAGCTGCAGATGGTGGCCGGGCACGCCCTCGTGGTACCAGGTGGAGACCAGGTCGTAGACCGGGAAGCGGGTCAGCCCCATCGTGGGCAGCCAGGTGCGGCCGGGCCGGGAGAAGTCCTCCGACGGCGCCGTGTAGTAGGGGGCCGCCGCACCACCGGGCGGAGCGATGCACGACTCCACCCTGCGCACCCGCTCGGCGAGTTCGAAGTGCGTGCCGTCCAGCTCCGCGATGGCGCGGTCCATCAGGCCCTGCAACCACTCGCGGACCTCGTCCACGCCCTCGATGTGCCGGCCGTGCTCGTCGAGGTGCGCCAGCGCCACCCACGGCGTCTCGGCGCCGGGCAGGATCTTCTCCGCCTCCTGCTTCATCTCGCCGAGGATCCGGTGGAACTCCGACCAGCCGTACGCGTACGCCTCGTCCAGGTCCAGGTCGGTGCCGTTGAAGTAGCGGGCCCAGCGCGCGTACCGCTCACGGCCCACGACGTTCGGGGCGCCCTCGACGGCCGGCGCGTACACGTCCCGCAGCCAGTCCCGCAGCTCCACGAGGGCGCCGGTCGCCGCGCGGGCCGCCTCGTCCAGCTCCGCGCGCAGCGCGTCCGGGCCGGCGGCGGCGAAGTCCTCGTACCAGCCGCGGCCCTTGCCGTCCGTGTCCGTCCACTCGGTGAGCTGCTCGATGTACGTCGCGGTCGGCCGCGGCGCCCCGAACAGCTTGCGCTCCAGGCCGAGCTCCAGCGACTCGCGGTAGCCGGCGAGCGCGCCCGGCACCGCGCGCAGCCGCTCGGCGATCGCCGCCCAGTCGTCCTCGGTCTGCGCGGGCGTCACCGTGAAGACGTCCCGCACGGAGTGCCCGGGCGTGGCCATGTTGCCGATCGCGCGCAGGTGCTCGTCCGCCTCGTGCACGGCGAGTTCGGCGGTCAGCCGCTCCCGCAGCAGCCGCCCGCAGCGCCGCTCCACGTCGCTGCCCGCGCCGGGCTGCCGCTCTGCCTCGTCCAGCCTGGCGAGGGTCGTCCGGGCCAGCTCCGCGAGGGCCGCCTGGCCCGCGGGCGAGTAGTCGGGCAGTCTGCTCGAACTCTCCTTGACGCCGAGGTAGGTACCGGTGACCGGATCGAGGGCGATGAGTTCGTCGACGTACGCGTCGGCGACCTGACGGGGCAGCGGGCTCTTGGTCTCAGACATGACGACCATCCTCATACGAGAGGATCTCCGCGTCACCCGCGTTTACGTGGATTCAGCTCTGGGCGTGGCCCGGCGGCAGCAGCGGCCCGCACTCCCACTGCTGGAAGATCAACCGCGTCTCCACCCTGGCGACCTCGCGCCGCGCGGTGAACTCGTCGAGCACCAGCCGCTGCAGATCGGCCATGTCCGCGACGGCCACATGCACCAGGTAGTCGTCGGGCCCGGTCAGATGGAACACCGTCCGCGCCTCCGGCAGCGCGCGGATGCGCTCCACGAACGGCCCGACCAGCTCCCGCCGGTGGGGTCTGACCTGCACCGACAGCAGCGCCTGCAGCCCGCGTCCGAGTCTGGCGGGATCGAGCTGCAGCCGGTGGCCGAGGATCACCCCCGAGCGGCGCAGCCGGGTCACCCGGTCCAGGCAGGTCGACGGCGCCACGCCCACCTGCGCGGCGAGATCGCGGTAGGTGGTCCGGGCGTCGTTCTGCAGCAGCCGCAGCAGATGGAGATCCACCGGATCCAGTACGACAGATTCGGCCATGGGCCGAACGTAGCACGGTGTCCGCGGATGGTGAACCGTTCGCTGTTCACCCTTCCGCCCATGGACACAGCGAGCACGGGTGCCTACGACGACGTACGCACCGCACCGAGAGCCCTGGCCACCGAGGCCGTGCACGCCGGCCGCGACGACCTCGCCCGGCAGGGCCTGCACGCCCCGCCCATCGACCTGTCCACCACCTATCCCTCGTACGACAGCCGGGGCGAGGCCGCCCGCATCGACGCCTTCGCCGCCGACGGCGCCGACCCGGCGGGACCGCCCGTCTACGGCCGCCTCGGCAACCCGACGGTCGGCCGCTTCGAGACCGCCCTGGCCCGTCTCGAGGGCACCGAGTCGGCGGTCGCCTTCGCCAGCGGCATGGCCGCGCTCAGCGCGGTCCTCCTCGCCCGTTCCGCCATGGGGCTGCGCCACGTCGTCGCCGTACGGCCCCTGTACGGCTGCAGCGACCACCTGCTGACCGCCGGGCTCCTCGGCACGGAGGTGACCTGGACCGACCCGGCCGGCATCGCCGACGCTCTGCGCCCGGACACCGGCCTGGTGATGGTCGAGTCCCCGGCCAACCCGACCCTCGCCGAGGTCGACCTGCGGGCCGTCGCCCACGCCTGCGGCTCCGTCCCGCTGCTCGCCGACAACACCTTCGCCACGCCCGTCCTGCAGCGCCCGGCCGAGCAGGGCGCCCGGCTGGTGCTGCACAGCGCCACCAAGTACCTCGGCGGGCACGGCGACGTGCTGGCCGGCGTGGTCGCCTGCGACGAGGAGTTCGCGGGCCGACTGCGGCAGATACGGTTCGCCACCGGCGGTGTGCTGCATCCGCTCGCCGGCTACCTGCTGCTGCGCGGGCTGTCCACGCTCCCGGTGCGGGTGCGGGCCGCCTCCGCGAACGCCGCCGAACTGGCCCGCAGGCTCGCCGCCGACCCGCGCGTGGCCCGCGTCCGGTACCCGCGCCTCGGCGGCGCCATGATCGCCTTCGAGGTGCACGGCGACCCGCACGAGGTCATCTCCCGGGTCCGCCTGGTCACCCCGGCGGTCAGCCTCGGCAGCGTCGACACCCTCATCCAGCACCCCGCCTCCATCAGCCACCGCATCGTCGACGCCGACGACCGGCGCGGCGCCGGGGTGAGCGACCGCCTGCTGCGGCTGTCGGTGGGCCTGGAGGACGTCGACGACCTGTGGGCGGACCTCGACCGCGCGCTGGGAACCGCGCCCGAGCGGGCGATGACGGGTGCCGCGGGGGCCGGTGCGACCGGCCACGGCGGTCCTCACTGAGTGCACCCACCGCGGCCCGGCGCTCTGCGCCGGGCCGCCGTCGCGGGACCGGTCAGTCGCGCCGGTCAGTCGCGCCGAGCCGGGCCCGGCCGTCGCCGGACGGCGGCCCCGGGACGGCCCGCGCCGCGTCCAGCCGGGCCGTGATGACCAGCGTGCCCTCCTCCACCTGGTAGTCCAGGGGCAGGCCGAGTCCGCGCATCGCGGCGACCATGCCGGTGTTGGCGGCCCGCGTGACGGCGTAGACGCTCGCGCACCCGGCCTCCCGGGCCATGGCCACGAGCCGGCCGAGCAGTTCGGCGCCGATGCCGCGCCGCTGCCAGTCGTCCTCGATCAGCAGCGCGACCTCTGTCTCGTCGCCGTCCCACAGCAGATGGCCGAGGCCCACGATCCGGCCCGAAGGGGTCTGCGCGGCCAGCGTCCGCCCGAAGCGGGGGCTGAGCAGGTGCTGCAGATAGCGGTCCGCGTCGCCGACCGGTCCGTGGTAGCGCAGGCCGAGGGTGCGGGCCGAGCACCGCTCGTGCATCGCCTTCGCCGCCGCCAGGTCGCCGGTGTCGACCCGGCGCACGGTGACGGCGTTGCCCTCCGGCAGCGTCAGCACGTCCTGGCCGCGCGGAATCCGCGGGCCGAGCCGGGCGTCCAGCTCCACCAGCGCCCGGGCCCGTGCGAACTCGGTCGGGGTGAACGGCAGATACGGCCGCTCCACGGTGAGTACACCGCCCTCCGGCGCCCGCAGCCGCATGACGGTGTCCTCCAGCACGCCCTCGTCCGGCACGGGCTCCGGGCCGCGGCCCCCGCCGACCGGCCGTCCGGGCAGCGAGCGGATCGTGCACCGGCCCAGCAACTGGCGCAGCGCCAGCGGAAGTTCGGAGGCGTCCAGCGCGGTGCGGGCCGCGAGGCCCAGCACCCGGGTCGGGGCGTCGACCAGATCGTGGGCGTCGGCCCGCTCGATCCAGCTGGAGGTGCCCCCGGCCGCCGACGCCGCCCGGGTGATCTCGGCCGCCGCCAGCGTCTGCGGCGCCCGCAGCAGGAACTCGTCCACGGTGCCCTCGGCCAGCGGGTGCGCCTGCAGGCTCAGGATGTCGACCCGTCGCTCGGCGAGTGCCGCGCACAGCGCGGCCAGCGAACCGGGCCGGTCCTTCACCGTCGTCCGCATCCGCCACAGGGTGCCGGGGCCGGTCACCTCGCGCGCGGTGGTGCCGGACTGTTCGGCGGGCCCGGCAGGCCGCGTCCCGGCGGCCGGCGGGGCGCCGGTATGGCCGCCCGGCGGGGCGTGTCCGTGGCGCCGTGCCCACCAGGTGTGGAAGCCCGCCGTCGCGGCCGGCACGAGCGCCGAGATCAGCAGCAGCGCCGGGCCGTCGGGGCCGTGCCCGATCAGGTTCGCCACCGCGTCGGCCACGGCGACGGCCGTGAACAGCGCGGCGAGTTCGACGAGGTCCCGCCGCCAGTGGTGCACGGGGCGTCCGTGCTTCCTGCGGGTCACATCAGACATCTCTGGGGTCATGCAACCACGGTGAGGGAAGGGTGTTGCGTGATCACGAACCCCTTGTGACCGACAGGTAAAGCATGCTCCGCCCTATTTGTTGATTTTCCACTGTCCTTGGGGAGGGATGCGGCCGACCGGGGTCGTTCACGGAGCGGGGGGACCGGAGCCGGTGCACCAGGGCGCCTCCGGGCTCGGTTCGTGCCCGCCGGGAACGGATGCGACGGCGGCGCCGCCGGACGCGTCGTTCAGCGGCTGCCGTCCAGGATGACGCGGGCGACCAGTGCCGGGTCGTCGTTCATCGGGCAGTGGCCGCAGCCGGGCAGGCGTATGAGCCGGGCGTGCGGGATCAGCTGCTTGGCGCGGACGCCCTGGCGGCGCACCAGGAGCCGGTCCCGGGTGCCCCAGGCCACCGTGACCGGCAGGCCGGGCAGGTCGTCGGTGAACTGCACGGTGGCGCCCGCGCGCAGGGTCGCCCCGAACCCGGTGGCGCCCACGAGCGCGCGCGTCTCCGCGACCACGGCCTGAGGGGCGCGGCGGGCGGGGCGGGCGTAGATGGTGCTCGTCAGCGCGGTGCGGCCGGCCGCGCTGCGGCTCAGCCGCTCCACCAGCGGCAGCGGGAGCCGCTGGGCGATGCCCCGCATCGCGAGCAGCACCGCGAAGGCGTACCGGCGCTCGGCCTGGGTCCAGAACCCGGCAGGGGAGAGCGCCGTGACGGACCGTACGAGCTTCTCGCGGCCCAGCTCCAGGGCGAGCAGGCCGCCCAGCGAATTGCCGGCGACGTGCGGCCGGTCCAGGTCCAGCGCCTCGAACAGGGCGCCGAGCACGGAGTTGGTCGTGGGCAGGTCGTAGGCGAGACCGTCGGGCAGGCCGGGGGACGCGCCGAAGCCCGGCAGGTCGACCGCGATCACGTCGCGCTCGGTGGCGAGGATGTCCACGACCGGGTCCCAGGCCTGCCGGTGGTGGCCGATGCCGTGCAGGAGGACCAGCGGCTCGCCGCGTCCCACGCGCGCGTAGGACACGGTGACGTCCTTGGGGCCGTGCGGTGCGGGGACGGTGAAGGAGGCGGTGGCGGACATGGAGTGCTCCTCGTCTGGGCTGCTGACGGACGCCGTAGACAGCTTGTCAGCAATTGCTACCGACGGGTAGCCCCCTGGCCGTCCCCGCTCCGGCGGGCGCACGGGCCTCAACGCGCCCGGCGCACCTCGACATTGAAGTCGTCGTGGCCGAACGTCCGGGACAGCCGCAGCCACAGCGGCAGATACATCTCCAGCGCGCGTGCCGCCCCGATGCCGCCGAGGTCCAGCACCCGCCCGGCCGGCCACCCCAACTCGCCGAGCAGGGTCCTCACCTGCTCCTTGGCGGCCGGATCGTCGCCGCACAGGAACAGGTTGTGATCGCCCGGCACCCGCGCCGGATCGACCATCACCTGGCAGTTGACGGTGTTCAGCGTCTTCACCACGCGCGCGTGCGGAAACGCGCGCTGGATCTGCTCGCCCAGGCTGTCGCGGTCCACCGGGTCCAGGCGCGGGTGACCGCCCTCGAACGCCAGCGGGTTGGTGACGTCCACGAGCACCTTGTCGTGGAGGTGCTCGGCACCCACATCCTGGAGCGCGTCCAGCGCCACTCGGCCGCTGACCGCGTTGACGACCACCTCGGCCGCCGCGGCCGCGTCCGCGAACGTACCGGCGTGGGCCCGGCCCGCCGCGGCGGTGGCCCACTCCTGCCCCACCGGGTTGTCCTTGGTGCGCGAGCCGAGCGTCACCTCGTGCCCCAGCTCCACCAGTCTGCCGCCCAGCGTGCGGCCCACCTCGCCCGTGCCCAGCACCCCGTAGCGCATCGGCCATCCTCCGGTCCCGGCCGCCGACGCCCGGCGGTCCGCGGTCATTGTGATCCGGCACTCCTTCGGACCGTGCGATTCCGGGTGGACAGCCACGGGGCGTGTCGGATGGGATGGAGCAGTGACCACCGACTCCGCCACCGACGTCTTCGAAGAGCACCGGGCCCTGCTCATGGGGGTCGCCTACCGCATGCTCGGCCGCGTGGCCGACGCCGAGGACGTGGTCCAGGACGCCTGGCTGCGCTGGTCCCGCGCCGATCGCGCGGAGGTCCGTGAACCGCGCGGCTACCTGGTGCGCATCACCACCCGCCTGGCCATCGACCGGCTGCGTCAGGTGCAGGCGCGCGGCGAGGCGTACGTCGGGCCGTGGCTGCCCGAGCCGTACCTCACCGAGTACGGCGACACCGCCCCGGACGCCGCGGACCGGGCCGTCCTCGCCGACACGGTCTCCCTCGCCGTCCTGGTCGTCCTGGAGTCGCTGTCGCCCCTGGAGCGGGCGGTCTTCGTGCTCCGCGAGGCGTTCGGCTACCCGTACGCCGAGATCGCCGCACTGCTCGACCGCGGCGAGGCGGCGGTGCGGCAGCTCGCCGGGCGGGCGCGCCGCCACGTCGACGAGCGGCGGCCGCGCTACGACGTCGACCCCGTCCAGCGGCGCGAACTGACCGAGCGCTTCCTCGCCGCCGCGGGTGGGGGAGACCTCGAGGGCCTGATGTCCCTGCTCGCCCCACAGGCCCGCCTGGTCGGCGACAGCGGCGGCAAGGCCAAGGCCCCGGCCCGCGTCCTGTACGGCGCCGACAAGATCGGCCGTTTCCTGGCCGCCGTCGCGCCCGGCGCCGCGCCCGCGCTGTCCGTCCGCTTCCTGGAGGTCAACGGCGGCCCCGCCGTGCTGGTCCTGTCCGGGGACAAGCCCGACAGCCTCTTCCAGCTGGGCATCGCCGACGGCCGTGTCGAGGCCGTGTACATCATCCGCAACCCCGACAAGCTGCGGCACCTGAGCGGCCGCTGAACGCACCCCGCCTCCGCCCCCGCCCCCGCCGTACGGCGGGGGCGCTTTCGTGATGTCACCCGCACCACCGCGCACGAACACCGCGTGAACGCTCCGCGGCGGGCCATCCGTGCGCCGCCCGTGCGATCGAGGATTGGTCTTGACCAAGGGTGAGCGCCGTCCTATCGTCGCAGAGAAGTGCAACAACCTTTAATAAACAAGGGCGCTAAAAACCGCCGGACCACGGCTCTTGCGGAGGACAGGGTGGGGACCACGCAGCTGGAATCGGTGCCGGAACCGAAGTACTGGCATCTCAAGACCGTGCTCACCGAGGCACTGGACTCGGAGTTCTCGGTCGGTGAGATCCTGCCCAACGAGCGTGATCTCGCCGCTCGTTTCGGCGTCGCCCGCGCCACGCTCCGGCAGGCCCTGGAGCAGCTGGAGCTGGAGGGCCGGCTGCAGCGCCGCCGCGGTGTGGGCACGACCGTCGCACCCCCGCGCGTGGGCGTGGCCGTCGGCACCGAGCAGCACGCCTGGCCGGGCGCCGCCGATGACGCCTGGCAGCCCGTCGACTGCGTCCAGGCCGCGCCGCCGGCGGCCGTCGCCTCGGCCCTGGACACCGCCGCGGACGAGCCCGTGCACACCGTGCGCCGCGCCCGGACGTCGCACGGCCAGCAGGTCGCCACCGAGCTGCTCTACATCCCGGCCGCCTCGGTGCCCGACCTCACGGCGATCGACGCGCCCACCGGTCCGGCACGCGCGCGTGCGGTGCTGCGGGAGCTCCAGCGGCTGGCGCTGGAGGGCCAGGACCGCGCCGTCGAGCTGGGTTCGGCGCGCGCGGACGACGCCAGGGACCTCGACCGGCTCCCCGGCGCGCCCGTGCTCGTCGTCACCACCCGCTTCATCGCCGAGGGCCGCACCGCGGCGCTGTCCGTGGCGACCTACCGAGCCGACACCTGCCGGCTCACCTTCGGCGACTCGGCGGACGTGGAGATACACCACGACCCCGAGCGGCGGGCCTCCTGACCCACCGCGCCGGCACGGCAGGATCACGACGACTCCCCGAGCGCGCGGGGCCGCCGGTATGCGGCGCCGCCGCTCGGCGCGCGAGAACGCTTCCGCGGTGACACGACGACCGCGCCCGGTCCCCCAGGGGGTCACCGGCGGGCCGTCACCGTGCCCTCCACCGCGAACAGCTGCTCCTCGACATGGTCGAGCGCCAGCCGCAGCGCCCCCGTGGCCACGACCGAGTCACCCAGCATGGACAGCGTCACCCGGGGCGGGCGCAGGCAGTAGCGGGCCAGTTCGCGGCGCAGCGGCTCCAGCACGCCGTCCAGACCGGCCGCCCAGCCGCCGATCACCACCAGCTCCGGATCGAGCGCCAGCACCAGCGCGGCCACGTCGTGCACCAGCCGCTGGATGAACCGCTCGACGGCCGCCCGCGCCCGCTGGTCGCCCTCGCGCGCCAGCGCGAACACCTCGGCCACCGCCTGCTCGTCCAGCGGGTGCAGCGGCTCGTCGGTGGTGGACAGCAGCGTCTCCGGGGTCGCCTCCCGGCCCAGCAGATGCAGCGCGCCGATCTCCCCGGCCGCCCCGCCGTACCCGCGGTGCAGTCGGCCGCCGATCAGCGAACCCGCCCCCGGGCTCAGCCCGGCCAGCACGAACACCATGTCGTCCGTGTCGGTCGCCGCGCCCTTCCAGTGCTCGGCGACGGCCGCCGCGTTGGCGTCGTTCTCCACCAGGACCGGGCACTTGAAGGAGCGGCTCAGCCGCTCACCGAGAGACAGTCCGGTCCACCCCGGCAGGGCCGTGCCCAGCCGTACCGTGCCGTCGGCCTCCACGATGCCCGGCGAGCCCACGCCCACCGCACGCAGCGAGCTGCGGGCGATCCCGGCACGGCGCAGCAGCTCGGCGACCGCGCCGCGCAGCCGGTCGAGCCGCTCGTCCGCCGGAGCCGTCTCGTCGACCTCCTTGGCCTGCGCGCCCAGCACCCGGCCGTCCAGGTCCGACAGCAGCGCGGCGACCCGGTGCGCGCCGATCTCCAGGCCCAGCAGATGCCCGGCCTCGGCCCGGAACCGGAACCGGCGCGCGGGCCGCCCCTGACGGCGCGCGGAACCCTCGTCGGCGGCCTTCTCCACCACGAGCCCGGCCTCGATGAGTCCCTCGACGACACCCTCGACCGTCGGCCGGGACAGCCCGGTCACCCGGGTGATCTCGGTGAGCGTCGCGCAGTCCGCGGCACGCAGCGCGTGCAGCACCACCGCGGAATTGATCCTTCGCAGCAGCGAGGGATCGCCGCCGGTCAGCTGCCCCACCGTCCGTCCTTCCAGCTCGCGGGCGTGTTGGGCGGATGGTACTCGTCCCGGCACACCCCCGGCGAGCGCCGTTCGCACCCCGGAACTCCCCGCCCGCCGGCCGACGCGCCCCGTCCCCGGCTCCCCCCGGCTCGACGAACCCCGACTCGCAGGCCGCGATCACCGCCTGGGTGCGCTCGCGCGCCCAGCTTCGCCAGCACGGCGCTCACATGCGACGTCACCGTCTCCGCGCCCACCACCAGCCGGGTCACGATCTCGGCTTTGGAATGCCCCCGCGCCATGAGCCGCGGCACCTCGCGCTCGCGCTCCGTCAGCCGCGCCCGCCGCAGGGCGGCGCGTGCCGGCCGGTCACGGTCGCCGTACCGGGCGGCGAGCCGTCGTACGGAGGCGGGGAACAACAGTGAGTCGCCCTCGGCTGGGGATCGTCCGGATCCGCGGCCTGGTGCGCGGGCTCGCCGCGGAAGACCGCGCCGTCCTGGTCTCCAGCCACTTGATGAACGAGACCGCCGCCTTCGCCGACCACCTGGTGATCCTCGGCCGGGGCCGCCTCCTCGCCGCCCCCCGTCCGGGAGTTCATCCACGCGCGCGTACGACCGCAGATCAGGGTCCGCACCACCGATGCCGCCGCGCTCGGCGACCTGTTCGCCCGGCACGGCCACGAGGCCGTCCGGCACGAGGACGGCGCCTGGACCGTCCGCACGCGCGCGTGGCCGTTCGTGCTCCTCGTGTCCTTCGTCGTCGGCGACCTGTCCTCGGGCGTCGCCGACTTCCTGCCCGACCGCGCCGGTCAAGCGGTCCGGCACAGCACCTGGGACGGCCCCCTCGGAGCGTGGAGCGGACTCGCGGTGAGCGCGCTGTGGACGATCGCCGCTCTGCTCGCCGCCTCGTGGACCCTGCGACGCGGGGACGCCTGACGGGCCGCCAATTGTCAGTGGTGCCCGATTTACTGGATCGCATGGACATCGCGAACCACCTTGCCGTGATCGACCGGTTGTGCGCCCGGGAGTTCCCGGCGGAGCACGGCCGGACGGACGCCGGCACGGGCGGGCCCGGGTACCTGATAGCCGAGTTGGAGACCAGCGGTGACTTCTACGAGGAGGGCGGCACCGAGCGGGAGGAGACGCAGGAGCAGTACGAGGCGGACCGGGACGCGCTGGGGGAGCGGCTCGCCGACCGGTGGGGCCCGGCGGACGTGTTCAGCCTGGCCGGCGCCTTCGCACGGGCCACGCAGGGGGAGGAGGTCGACGAGCCGTGGGCCACGCTGGCCTCGCACGTCCCCGATGTGCACCTGTGGAAGGCGCCGACGGGCCGCTGGGTCGCCCTGGGCGTGTCCCAGTGGGACACCGAGCTGCCGTTCCAGCTGCTGGCGGTGGTCACGGCCGTGGACCCGCCGTGACGGTCAGCCCTGCGCGGCCATCCGCAGCCGCGCGAACTCCTGCGCCATCGTCGCCGCCGTCCAATGGGCGTTCAGCCCACTGGGGTTGGGCAGCACCCACACCCGGGTGCCCGCGATGGTCCGCTCCTGCGGTCCGACCCGGGCCGTGCGGTCGCCGAAGGCGGACCGGTACGCGGTGACCCCGACCACGGCCAGCCACCTCGGCCGCAGGCGCCGCACCTTCTCGGTCAGCAGCCGCCCGCCCTCGACGTACTCCGCCGCGGTCAGCTCGTCCGCCCGCGCGGTCGCCCGCGCCACGACGTTCGTGATGCCCAGCCCCAAGGACAGCAGTTCCCGCTGCTCGGCCGGCCGCAGCAGCCGCGGCGTGAAACCCGACAGGTGCAGCACCGGCCAGAACCGGTTGCCGGGCCGGGCGAAGTGGTGGCCGGTCGCGGCGGTCATCAGCCCCGGGTTGATGCCGCAGAACAGCACGTGCAGACCGTCCGCGACCACGTCCGGGACGAGGCGGTCGCGGGCGGCCTCCAGGTCCGCCCTGGTGAGGCGGGGGGAGCGCGGCGCGGAGGTCAGAGGATCGCTCCGGGGGTGTAGCCGGCGGCCTCCGGGTGCTGCTTGACGATCTCCTCGATGCGCCCGACGACCACGCCGACCTGGTCGGCGGCGGCGCCGGTGAAGGACAGCCTGTCGGCCATCAGCGCGGCGAGCTGGTCGCGGTCGAGGGGCAGGCGCGCGTCGGCGGCGAGCTTGTCGAGCAGGTCGTTGCGCTCGGCACCCTGCTCGCGCATGGCGAGCGCGGTGGCCACGGCGTTCTCCTTGATCGCCTCGTGCGCGACCTCGCGGCCGACGCCGGCGCGGACGGCGCCCATGAGCACCTTGGTGGTGGCCAGGAACGGCAGGTAGCGGTCCAGCTCGCGGGCGACGACCGCCGGGAACGCGCCGAACTCGTCGAGGACGGTCAGGAAGGTCTCCAGCAGGCCGTCCAGCGCGAAGAACGCGTCCGGCAGCGCGACACGGCGCACCACCGAGCAGGACACGTCGCCCTCGTTCCACTGGTCGCCCGCCAGCTCGCCGGTCATCGAGGCGTAGCCGCGCAGGATCACCATGAGGCCGTTGACGCGCTCGCAGGAGCGGGTGTTCATCTTGTGCGGCATCGCGGACGAGCCGACCTGGCCCGGCTTGAAGCCCTCGGTGACCAGCTCGTGTCCGGCCATCAGCCGGATCGTCTTGGCCAGCGAGGACGGCGCCGCCGCGAGCTGCACCAGCGCGGTGACGACCTCGTAGTCCAGCGAGCGCGGGTACACCTGGCCGACCGAGGTGAACGCCTGCGCGAACCCGAGGTGCTGCGCGACCCGGTTCTCCAGCTCGGCGAGCTTGGCCGCGTCGCCGCCCAGCAGGTCCAGCATGTCCTGCGCGGTGCCCACCGGGCCCTTGATGCCACGCAGCGGGTAGCGGGAGAGCAGTTCCTCGACGCGGCCGTGGGCGACCAGCAGCTCGTCGGCGGCGGTCGCGAAACGCTTGCCCAGGGTCGTGGCCTGCGCGGCGACGTTGTGGGAGCGGCCGGCCATGACCAGCTCGGCGTACTCGCCCGCGAGCTTGCCGAGGCGCGCGAGGACGGCGACCGTCCGGTCGCGCATCAGCTCCAGTGAGAGCCGGATCTGCAGCTGCTCGACGTT
Source organism: Streptomyces sp. AF1A (assembly GCF_047340315.1). Classification (NCBI taxonomy): domain Bacteria; kingdom Bacillati; phylum Actinomycetota; class Actinomycetes; order Kitasatosporales; family Streptomycetaceae; genus Streptomyces; species Streptomyces sp. AF1A. Next base: position 76,863 of record NZ_JBLEBI010000014.1, on the reverse strand, counting down.
CTCGGTGAGGTCGCGCGAGGTCATGCCCTTGTGCACGTGCTCGTGCCCGGCGAGGTCGTTGAACTCCTCGATGCGCGCCTTCACGTCGTGCCGGGTGACCTTCTCGCGCTCGGCGATCGAGGCCAGGTCGACGGTGTCGAGGACGCGCTCGTAGTCGGCGATCGCCTCGTTGGGCACCTCGATGCCGAGGTCCTTCTGGGCGCGCAGCACGGCGAGCCAGAGCTGCCGCTCCAGCCTCACCTTCTGCTCGGGCGACCAGAGCGTGGCGAGCTCGGCGGAGGCGTAGCGTCCGGCGAGGACGTTCGGGATGCGGGGCTTGGCGGGCGCTGAAGTCACGTAACCGGATTCTACTGGCGATTCCTGCAGCTCAGCGCCACCGGGGTGTTCGTGGGAACCTACGAGAGCGCCTCGGCGAGCTCCGCGATCACGTCCGCGTGGCACGGCTCGGGCGCGCACCAGCAGGCCAGGGTCCGCCCGCGCAGTCCGGCGACCAGCTCCAGCAGCTCCGGGCGCTTCAGCAGACGGGCACGGTACAGGGCCATCACCTCGGCCCGGGTGCCGTCGCGTTTCCTCCTCGGTGTGTCGTAGGCGAAGGGGTTGTACAGCGGGTGCCGGGGGAGGTCCCAGCCGCCCATCGTCCAGCGGCGGCCGACGTACACGACGTCCGCTGGGGCGTGTTCCAGCCGGGGGCCGAACTCGTGGATCCGGCCGCGGACGTTGATCACGCGCGTGGTCACGACGGCAACGCTACGCCTGGGCCTCGTACGGCTGCGGCTCCGGCCGCTTCGGCGGGCGGCCGTCACCGGATGGCGCGACAGCGAACCGGCGAACTGCGCCGACCAGGCCGAGCAGGTCGCCCTGCTCCGCGCCAGTCGTCCGCTGGTGGATACGTGGGCGTCGATGGCCGGGTTCCGGACGCCGGCCAGGGCACGTCGACCGTTCACAGTGCGGGTCGTGAGGCGTGGATGTACTGGTCGGCCCAGGCGCTGATGATGTGCGCGGCTCGCTGCGCCTGCCCGCGTGCGGTCATGAGGTGGTCTGCTCCTTCGAGCGAGACGAAGCTTCGCGGGTGCTTCGCCATGCGGAAGAGCTCCCCGGCGTTGGCGATGTCCACGGTGTCGTCGGTGGGCGAGTGCATCACGAGCAGCGGCCGGTCCAACTCACGGACCCGGTCGTGCAGACGGGCACGGCGGACGTCCTCGACGAAGGCGCGTTTGAGGACGAGGGTCCGCCCGCCGACGAACCACTCGTGCTGCCCCTCACTGAGCACGCGATCCACGACCGCGTCGTACTGGTGCTCCACGTGGCTGGGGTCGGCGGGTGCCCCGATCGTGGCGACCGCGCGGACGCCGGTCGCCTCGGCCGCCGCGGCGATGGCGGCGGCGCCTCCCCACGAGTGACCCACCAGCAGATCCGCCGGAGTCCCCCGCTCTGCCATCAGCTGTGCCGCGCGGACGCTGTCCTGGACCTTGACGGTGAAGGAACCGTCACCCCAGTCGCCGTCGGAATCGCCGATCCCGAGGTTGTCGTAGCGCAGCATGCCGATCCCCTCGCGGGCCAACTGTTTGCTGACCCGCGCCGCCGCCGGCGAGTTCTTGCCGAGCGTGAATCCGTGGACGAAGATCCCCCAGCCCCGGACCTCGCCCTCCGGCAGGTCGATCGACCCGGCCAGCTCAGGGCCGACGACGCTCTTGAACCTCACTTCTTCGGACACGTTGCGATCACTCAGGCCGGCTGTGCGTGGCGGTCGGCGTACCGACGAGCAGCTCGGTGATCTCCTTGGCGAGATGCGGGCCGAGCTCGCCCCAGCCGTCCTTGTAGCCGTAGACGCCGGCCAGGGTGCGGGCCTCGTAGTCGCCGTTCATGATCTCGATGTCCTCAGCGGTGATGAGTCCCGGGTGGGCGACGCCGACAGCCGACGAGACCTTCATCAGCTCCCTGCGCAGGGTGCGCAGGTAGACAGCGGCCCGGGTGGCCTTCGAGGTCGGGTCCAGGCCGCGGGCCAGCCACTGGTTCTGGGTGGCGATGCCGGTGGGGCACTTGTCGGTGTGGCACTTCTGCGCCTGGATGCAGCCGATCGACAGCATCGCCTCACGTGCCACGTTGATCATGTCGGCACCCAGGGCGAAGGCGACTGCGGCGTTCTCGGGCAGGCCGAGCTTGCCGGAGCCGATGAAGGTCAGCTCGTCGGTGAGTCCGAGCTCGGCGAAAGTGCCGTAGACCCGGGAGAAGCCCATCCGGAACGGCAACGACACCGCGTCGGCGAAGATCCGCGGTGCCGCCCCCGTGCCGCCCTCGCTGCCGTCCACGGTCACGAAGTCGACACCACGGTCACCACGCGCCATCAGCGTGGCCAGCTCCTGCCAGAAGCCCAGCTCGCCCACCGCGCTCTTGACCCCGACCGGCAGACCGGTCTCGGTGGCGAGCAGCTCGACGAAGTCGAGCATCGAGTCGACGTCGCTGAACGCGCTGTGCCGCGACGGGGAGGCGCAGTCCTTGCCGACGGGGATGCCGCGGATTTCGGCGATCTCCGGGGTCACCTTCGCGCCCGGCAGCATCCCGCCCAGCCCCGGCTTGGCACCCTGGGAGAGCTTGATCTCGATTGCCTTGACGGGGGCGCTCGCGACCACGTCCTTGAGCTTGTCGAGGTTGAAGCTGCCGTCCTCGTTGCGGCAGCCGAAGTACGAGGTGCCGAGCTGCAGCACCAAGTCGCCGCCGTTGCGGTGGTACGGCGACAGGCCGCCCTCGCCGGTGTTGTGCATCGTGCCCGCCAGCGCCGCTCCCTTGTTGAGCGCCGTGATGGCCGCGCCGGAGAGCGAGCCGAAGCTCATCGCCGAGATGTTCACGACGCTCGCCGGCCGGAAGGCCTTGGCGCGCCCGCGCGGACCGCCCAGCACCTTGGCCGAGGGCAGCGGGGCCTGCGGGTCGTGCGCGTCGGGCAGGGCGCCGGCGAAGGTGCGCTGCTTCAGGTAGGCGTGCCCCTGGACGTGCTCGACGTCCACCTCGGTGCCGAACCCGAAGTAGTTGTTCTCCTCCTTCGCCGACGCGTAGATCCAGGTGCGCTGGTCACGGCTGAATGGGCGCTCCTCCTCGTTGGAGGTCACGATGTACTGCCGCAGCTCCGGTCCGATCGTCTCCAGCAGGTACCGGGCGTGCCCGATCACCGGGAAGTTCCGCAACAGTGCGTGCCGCTTCTGGACAAGGTCGCGGGCTGCCACCAGCGCCACTGCTGTTGCGGCGACGGCGCCGATCCTCCGGGCCTGCATGCACGTTCCTCCTCGAGGCACGACTCCATCGCCCCGCGGTGGAGCCCGCTTGGGTCACTTCGGGCGCCGGACGGCGCACACAGTCACTGGCGCGCCGGCGCCATCGAAGAAAGGCGAACCGACTCTAGAAGGCCACACGCATATGCACAGCGACGACGATCACACCACGGCCTGCTGACGCGGTGCCGTGCTCGGACGGCCCCGTGACGTCGGCGGCCGAGCTGACACTCACAGCCGAGCACCGGCATGGGCACGATGCGATGTACGAAGCGGCTGTTCACGGCGGTTCGGAGCCGCGCCGCCCACGGCGGCTGCAGGCCTCCGTCCCGTTGCCGCGTGTGGCCGACGGGCGGATCGTGCTCGCGGTGGTTGTGAGCAAGGAAGCCTTTGGGTCAGGGCCCCACCTGTCGCCATTCCGCCACAGGGCCGGGGTTTGTGTGGTCCGCAGGGGTGACCCAGAAGGCTTTGCCCAGCTCAGCGCTGAAGTGGGCGCCTGTCCGGCCGTCCCCGGAGGAGCGGCCGGTCAGGCGCCGGCCGATCCAGGGCAGCAGATGCTGCCGGGCGAACCGGACGTCCGCCACCCGCCGCGTCAGCCAGCCCGGCGGGAGGGTGGCCGGCATCGGTATGTGCCACTCGGGGTCCTCGGGCTCGTGTCCGAGCGTCTGCCAGACCGCCTCGGCGACCCGGCGGTGTCCCTCGGCCGTCAGATGCAGCCGGTCCACGTCCCACAGCCGCGGGTCGGCCAGCGAGGGGGCGCCGTACAGGTCGACCACGAGGGCGCCGTGCTTCTCGGCCAGCTCGTCCACGCAGGCGTACAGCTCCTCCATGCGCGGGCGGAAGCGCTCCAGCACCGGGCCCTGCCGGCCGGGGCTGCGCATCAGCACCAGCTGCCCGCACGAGGGAGCCAGCCGCTCCACCGCCTCCGTCAGCAGGCCGCGCACCCGGCCCATGTCGCACTTGGGCCGCAGCGTGTCGTTGAGCCCGCCGACGAGGGTGACGACGTCGGCGTTCATGGCCGCCGCCACGTCCACCTGCTCGGCGACGATCTGCCCGATGAGCTTCCCGCGCACGGCGAGGTTGGCGTACCGGAAGCCGGGCGCGCGGGCGGCCATCCGCGCGGCGAGCAGGTCGGCCCAGCCCCGGTAGGAGCCGTCGGGGAGCAGGTCCGACATGCCCTCGGTGAAGGAGTCGCCGACCGCGACCAGGCTGGAGTACGGGGGAGGAGTGGGATTCGTCTGCATGGCGTCAGCGATGGTATCCCGGCTCCATACCCGCCGGTCGGTCGCCCCGGACCAGCCCGGGGCGGGCCTGTGCCGGTCGGTCGGTTCGGGGTCAGCCGGGTGCGGCCCGGCGCCGGCCGCTCGGCCCGGCATCAGCCCGGTGCGCCGGTCGGTCGGCCGGGGTCAGCCCGGTGCGGGCTGTCCGAACAGCTCCCGCAGTACGTCCTCCATGGTCACCAGCCCCGCGAGCCGCCCGTCGTCGCCCAGCACGGCAGCGAGGTGGGTGCGGCTGCCCCGCATCGCGGTGAGCACGTCGTCCAGCGGGGTCCGCTCACGCACCCGCGGGATGGGGCGCATGTCCTGCAGCCGGAACGGCACGTCCCGCGGTGAGGCGTCCAGCGCGTCCTTCACGTGGAGATAGCCCACGATCCGGCGGGCCGCGTCGACCACCGGGAACCGGGAGAAGCCCGACTCGGCCGACAGCCGCTCCAGCTGCTCCGGGGTGACTCCCACGCGCGCGTACACCACCTGTTGCAGCGGCACCACCACGTCCCGCACCGGGCGGCTGCCCAGCTCCAGGGCGTCGTGCAGCCGCTCCTGGGCCCGGTCGTCGATCAGCCCCGCCTCGCTCGCGTCCTTGACGATCTCGGCGAGTTCGGTGTCCGTGAAGGTCGCCGCGACCTCGCCCCTGGCCTCTACCCGGAGCAGCTTCAGCAGCCCGTTGGCGAAGGCGTTGACCGAGAAGATCACCGGGCGCAGCGCCCGGGACAGCGCGACCAGCGGCGGACCGAGCAGCAGTGCGCTGCGCACGGGTTCCGCGAGCGAGATGTTCTTGGGCACCATCTCGCCCAGCAGCATGTGCAGGTACGTGGCCGACGTCAGCGCGATCACGAAGGACACCACATGACCCGCGCTCATCGGGACCCCGACCGCGTGGAACACCGGCTCCAGCAGATGTGCGATCGCCGGTTCGGCGACCACACCCAGGACCAGCGTGCACAGCGTGATGCCGAGCTGGGCGGCGGCCAGCAGCGCGGACACGTGCTCCAGGCCCCACAGCACGCTCTTCGCGCGCCGGTCCCCCTTCTGGGCGAGCGGCTCGATCTGCGAGCGGCGCACGGAGATCAGCGCGAACTCGGCGGCGACGAAGAAGGCGTTGACGACCAGGGTCGCCAGGCCGATCAGCAGCTGGACGGCGGTCATCGTGCCCCCTCCGTCGTCTCGCCGGTCCTTTCGTCGTCGAGGGGCGCGTGCATCAGTACCCGGGCCGCCCGGTGCCCGGAGGCGTCCACCACGTCCAGCCGCCAGCCGGCGATCTCGACGCTGTCACCGGTCTCGGGTATCCGGCCCAGCTCGGTGGCGACGAGGCCGGCCAGGGTCTCGTAGGGGCCCTCCGGCACGCGCAGGCCCACGCGCTCGAGCTGGTCGGTGCGCGCGGCGCCGTCGGCCGAGTACAGGGCGCGGCCCGCCTGGTCGGCGCCGGCGGGGGCGAGCTCGGGCGTCTCGTGCGGGTCGTGCTCGTCGCGCACCTCGCCGACGACCTCCTCCACGATGTCCTCCAGGGTCGCCACGCCCGCCGTGCCGCCGTACTCGTCGATGACGACGGCCATGGTCCGCCTGCCGGAGAGCCGGTCCAGCAGCCGGTCCACGGTGAGGGACTCGGGCACCAGCAGGGCCTCGCGCATCACGTGCGAGCAGGGGCGGTGGCGCCGCTGCTCGGGAGTGAGGGCCAGCACGTCCTTGATGTGGGCGATGCCGACGACGGAGTCCAGGTTGCCCCGGTAGACCGGGAACCGGGACAGGCCCGTCGCCCGGGTCGCGTTGGCCACGTCCTCGCAGGTCGCCTGGGTGTCGAGGGCGACCACCTGGACGCGCGGGGTCATCACGTTCTCCGCGGTCAGGTCGGCCAGGTTCAGCGTGCGCACGAACAGTTCGGCGGTGTCCGCCTCCAGCGCGCCCTCCTTGGCGGAGTGCCGGGCGAGGGCCGCCAGCTCCTGCGGCCCGCGCGCGGAGGCCAGTTCCGCGGCGGGCTCGATCCCGAGCCGGCGCACCACACGGTTGGCCATGTTGTTCAGGTGCGTGATGAAGGGCCTGAAGGCCGCGCTGAACAGGCGCTGCGGGTTGCCCACGCGCCGGGCCACGGCGAGCGGCATGGAGATGGCCCAGTTCTTGGGCACCAGCTCGCCGACCACCATCAGGAACACCGTGGACAGCGCGGTGCCCAGCACCAGCGCGGCCGAGCTCGCCGCGCCGGCGGACAGTCCCAGCGCCCGGAACGGCCCGGCGAGCAGCTTGGCGATCGACGGTTCGGCGAGCATGCCGACGACCAGGTTGGTGACCGTGATGCCGAGCTGGGCGCCGGAGAGCTGGAAGGTCAGGTTCCGTACGGCCTTCAGGGCGCCCGCGGCGCCGCGCTCGCCCCGCCGCGCGGCCCGCTCCAGCTCGCCGCGCTCCACCGTGGTCAGCGAGAACTCCGCCGCCACGAACGCTCCGCAGGCCATCGACAGCAGGATCGCCACCAGAAGCAGCAGCACTTCTGTCATCAAGTCACCCCCGTCCAGGATCGGACAGGGTGCGGCGGATCGCGCGGTGTCGCGGACCGGGAGGCTCGCCCATGGGCGGACGCTCACCACCTTTCACAGAGGGACGAGTGCTCCCTCAATGGTAAAGGATCAGCAAAGTCATGCCGGGGTCAGCCGACGAGCGGCTTCACCCAGCGCCGCCACTGCTCCTCGGGGCCGTATCCGGCCGCACTCCACGCGTGGTGCGCCGTCCGGTTGCGCACCAGCACCATGGCGTCCGCGCGCCGCCCGCCCAGCCGTGCGAACCGCTCCTCGGCGGCGGCCAGCAGGGCCGAGGCGATGCCCTGGCGGCGCCGCTCGGGAAGCACCGCAAGCCGGTACAGATGGCACCGCCAGCCGTCGAAGCCCGCGATCACCGTGCCCACCAGCTCGTCGCCGCGTTCGGCCAGGATCAGCGCCTCGGGGTCGCGCTCGACCAGCCGCTCCACGCCGGCGCGGTCGTCGCTGATGCTGGTGCCCTCGGCGGCCGTCGTCCAGAAGGCGAGGACGGCGTCCACGTCGGCGGGGGAGGCGGCTCGTATGCGCAGGTCGGTCATGTGCTCAGCCTGACGGGAACGGGCTCGCGGGCTGGGGGAATTCCGTCATGCGGACTCCTCGCGCAGCCGGGCCATCACCGGGGCGAAGTCCTCCATGGAGTGCTCCAGGACCGTCAGGTACGAGAACCCGAACCGCTTTCGCTGCGCCCGGACCCGGGCGACGAGGTCGTCCAGCGGGCCCGCCGGCACGACGGGCAGCGCCAGGGCGTCCTCCAGGGTGAGCTGTGCCCGCCACTCGGCGGCCGACGCGGGCGTGAGCAGATTGACCCCGAAGCGGAACGGACGCGGCATGAACTCTCCTCTGCGGAAAGAGAATCGGCCCCTTTCGACCCCTCTCACCCCCTCGGCCTGCGATTCCATCACGGCTGGTTGTCACTCGTGGGCGATCGCAGTCAGCACGTTCATCCGCGACGCCCGCAGGGCCGGCAGCAGGGCCGCCACGACGCCCACCACGGCGGAGCCGATCACCACCGCGACGATGGTGTTCCAGGGGATCGCGAGCGCGGTCAGCCCGCGCAGGGCCAGCACCTGTTGCATGCACACGCCCCACACGAGTCCCAGGGCCAGCCCGAGGACCGCGCCGAACACCGCGATCACCACCGACTCCAGCCGGATCATCCGGCGCAACTGTCGCCGCGCCAGCCCGATCGCACGCAGCAGCCCGATCTCCCCGGTGCGCTCCACCACCGACAGCGCGAGCGTGTTGACCACGCCGAGCACCGCGATGACGATCGCCAGGCCGAGCAGCGCGTAGACGAGGTAGAGCAGCACCGCGATCTGGTCGTGGACGAGCTTCTTGTAGTCGGTCTGGTTGCGCACCTGGACCTGCGGGAACGGCTTGAGCGCCCGCTCCAGGCGCGGGCGCAGGTCCTGCGGGCTCGTGCCGGGAGCCGCGTTGACGAACAGCGCCGAGTCCTGCCCGCGGGGCGCGTACCTCTCCAGGGTCCCGAGGCCGAAGAACACGCCGCCCTGGCTGCCGAGGTCCTCGGCCTGGTCCTGGCGGGTGAGCGCCCCGACCGTCAGTTCGGCCCGGCGCCCGCCCGGGAACTCGACCGGGAGCGTGCTGCCCACGCGTGCGCCGTGGTCCTGGGCGAAGGCGGCGTCCAGGGCGAGGTGCCCGTCGGCCAGGGCGGCCGTGGAGCCGCCCTGCGCGTAGGTGACGTGCGCGACGTCGTCGAGCCGGGGTCCGTACCCGGCGGCAGTCGTCTCGACCCGGCTGCCGTCCGGGAGGCGTACGGCGATCCGGGTGAGCCGCTGCGGCACGACGAGCCCGGCACCGGGCGTGGCGGCCACACGCTGCGCGATCTGCCTGGTGAACGGGATGAAGTTGGCGTTCTGCACGATGAAGTCGGCGCCCAGCGTCTTGTCGATCTGCCGGTCGAACGACGCCGACATCGAGGCGCTCGCCACCGACATCCCGCCCACCAGGGCCAGCCCGACCATCAGCGCCGCGGCCGTGGCGCCGGTACGGCGCGGATTGCGCAGGGCGTTGCGCTGGCTCATCCGGCCGACCGGGCCGAACAGCGCGGGAAAGGCCGCGCCCAGCACCCGGATCACCGGCCGCACCAGCAGAGGTCCGCCGACCACCGTCGCGATCAGCGTCAGGACCACGCCGAGGCCGAGCAGTGAGGCGGCCGACGCGGTGCGGGTGGCCGCCGCACACCCGGCGAGCGCGGCCACCCCGGCCGTGCCGACCACCGCTGCGACGATCGCGCGGACCTTCAACGGCTTGCCCGTACCGGCGACTTCGGCGTCGGCCAGCGCCGCCATCGGGGAGACGGCGGCGGCGCGCCGTGCGGGCAGATAGGCGGCCACGAAGGTGACGCCGAGACCGACGACGTACGCCGCGACGGGCGTGCTCCAGCCGATGACCATCTCCGTGGCCTTCAGGTTCATCCCGAACGCGCTCATCAGCCCGATCAGTCCGAACGCCAGTCCGATCCCGGCCGCGAGGCCGAGCGTGGAACCGACCAGGCCCAGCAGCAGCGCCTCCGTCAGCACCGACCGCCGCACCTGCCGCCGGTCGGCGCCCAGCGCCCGCAGCAGGCCGAGCTCCCTGGTGCGCTGGGCGATCAGCATGGAGAAGGTGTTGACGATCAGGAACACGCCCACGAGGAGTGCGACGCCGGCGAATCCCAGCATCACGTACTTGATCACGTCCAGGAACGTGCCGAGGGCGGCCGCCGCCGACTTGGCCTGTTCGCCGGCGGTCCTCAGGTCGTAGGTGCCGGTGCCGATCGCGGTGCCGATCCGCCGCTTGAGCTCCGCGTCGGAGACGCCCCTGGCGGCGTCCACGGAGATGGAGGTCGCCCGTGCGGCGGACCCGAGCAGCGCGCGGCCGGCCACCGCCGGGTCCAGGTAGACGAGGGCCGCGCCCGGGTTGGTGGTGGTGAACGTCGCGATCCCGGTGACGCGGACCCGGAACATGCCGGGCTGGGCCTGCACGGTCAGCGTGTCGCCGAGCCGCACGTGCCTCCTGCCGGCGGTGTCGGCGTCGAGCAGCGCCTCACCCGGGCCGTGCGGCGCGCGCCCGGAGGTGAGCCTCACCGGGCTGTGGCGGCTCACGTTCCAGGCGGCCGCGATGGTGGGCGCCCCGGTGGTCGGGCCGACGGACTTGTTGTGGCGGTCGACCACCACGATGTTCTGCACCTGCACGTCGGCGCGGGCCGCGGCGACGCCGTCGACCTTCGCCACGCGGTCCCGCAGCGCGGCGGGCAGCGTCTGCACCGCACCGCTGGTCCGCGCCGAGGCCAGGTCCTGCTTCGGCTGGACCGTGACATCGGCGGCGGTGGAGGCGAACAGCCGGTCGAAGGTACGGGTGACGGTGTCGGAGAAGATCAGGCTGCCTGCGACGAAGGCCACGGAGAGGATCACGGCCAGGGCCGACAGCGCCAGCCGCCCCTTGTGCGCGAGGAAGCTCCTCAGCGTCGCCTTCAGCACCGGGTCAGCCCTCCTGCGGGGTGCCGCTGTCGCCGATCAGACCCCGTACCACGTCGAAACGCTTCATCCGCTCCAGCACCGCGTCCGCCGTGGGCCGCGGCATCTCGTCCACGATCCGTCCGTCCGCGAGGAAGAGTACGAGATCGGCGTGGGCGGCGGCGCCCGGGTCGTGCGTGACCATCACGACCGTCTGCCCGAGGTCGTCCACCGCGCTGCGCAGGATGCCGAGCACCTCCAGACCGGCCCGCGAGTCGAGGTTGCCGGTCGGCTCGTCGGCGAAGATCAGCTCGGGCCTGGAGGCCAGCGCCCGCGCGCACGCGACACGCTGCTGCTGGCCGCCGGAGAGCTGCGCCGGCCGGTGCTTCAGGCGGTCCCGCAGGCCGAGCGTGTCGATGACCTGGTTGAGCCACTGCTCGTCGGGCCTGCGGCCCGCGATGTCCATCGGCAGGGTGATGTTCTCCGCCGCGGTCAGCGTCGGGATGAGGTTGAACGACTGGAACATGAACCCGACCCGGTCCCGCCGGAGCCGGGTCAGCTCCCGCTCCTTCAGCCCCGTGATCTCGGTGTCGCCCAGCCACACCTGTCCGGCCGACACCGTGTCGAGCCCCGCCAGGCAGTGCATGAGGGTGGACTTGCCGGACCCCGAGGGCCCCATCACGGCCGTGAACCGGCCCCGCGCGATGTCGACGTCCACCGAGTCCAGGGCGAGCACGGCCGTCTCACCCGATCCGTAGGCCTTGGTCAGCCCGCGAGCGCGCGCCGCGACCCCGTCTCCCGGCGCGCGGCCCGGGGCGTGCTGTTCTGCAGCAGATGTGGACAAGATCGCCTCCCGGTCGCCGGTACCACCCGTCCCCGGCGAGCCTAATGTGACCGGCCGCACACCGTGAATCCGCCGCGGGACCGACGAGGGGACGGGTGTAGGGGACACCCTTTCCCGTCCTTGCCGTGCTAGCGCCTCGGCGCTAGCGTCGAAGCATGGCGAAGACCCAGCTGAACGTCCGCGTGGACGAGGGGACCGCCCGGGCGGCCCGGGAGCGCGCGTCGGCCCGGGGGATCAGCGTCAACCGATACATCGAGGAGCTGGTCCGGCAGGACGCCGGAGAGGTGGGCCGTACGTTCGTGGAGGCCGCCGCCGACTTCATGAAGCAGTACGAGTCCGTGTTCGCCGAGGAGTTCCCCAAAGAGATCCCCAAAGAGATCCCCAAAGAGATCCCCAAAGAGATCCCCAAAGAGATCCCCAAAGAGATCCCCAAAGAGATCCCCAAAGAGATCCCCGAGGAGCGCACCGAGGAGTTCACCGAGGCGCTCGGCACCGACCCGGACGAAGGCCGCAGCTGATCCCTTGAGCGATCCCTCGAACGAACTCAGCATCGACCTCGCCTGGCTGCTGATGCTCGCGGAACAGAAGACGCCCGGAGATCCGCAGGTCACCGACTGGGGCGCGCTGATCGCCGCCGTCGCCCGGCACCGGGCCGAGATATTCGGCGTCCCCGTCTACGACGGCCTGCACGCCCGCGCGGCCTCCCTGCTGCAACTGCTCATCCACGTGCCCGCGCTGGAGCGGTCCAACGCGCTGTTCGCCTCGGCGGTCGCGTACGCCTATCTGGTCGCCGGCGGGGCGAAGGTCGTCACCTCGCCCGAACAGGTCCGGGACCTCGCCCGGCTGGTGAAGGACGGCGCGGCGAGCGTCGACGAGATCGCCCGGGAGCTGCGCCGCTGGAGCGAGTGATCAGCGTGCGCCGGGCTCGTCCGGCCGCCACGCGGTGCCCAGCGCGCAGTACGAGGTCGGCAGCGTCGGCCCCTTCTCCGGCAGCAGCACCCGCCGGTGCGGGCCGAGTTCGAACCCCGCCGCCCGCAACGCGGCCACCGGGTCCCGGGACAGGTGGCAGCCGCCGAACAGCGGGGGGTACACCGTCGCGTCCAGCGTGCGCTGGGTCAGTCTCATCAGCCGGCCGCCGCCCCGGCCGTGCTCGAAGAACCGCACCTGCCCGCCGGGCCTGAGCACCCGCCGTACCTCACCCAGTGCCCGGGTCACGTCCCGCACGCTGCACAGCACCAGGCACAGCACCGCCGCGTCGAACGCCTCGCTCTTGACGGGCAAAGCCTCCGCCGCGCCCGGCACCACGTCCACCGGAACCTGGGAGCGCACCGCCGACTCCAGCGCCAACTGCCTGAGCAGCGGCTCCGGTTCGATCGCGACGACCTCCGCGACCGCGCCCGGATAGTGCGCGAAGTTGAGTCCGTTGCCCGCGCCGATCTCGATCACCCGCCCGGACAGCCCGGCGATCAGCCGCTCACGGATCCCGGCCATGCCGAGCCGGGTCTCGGCGCCCGCACTGGCCCGGACGTAGTAACGGGCGAACAGCGGATGGCGTACGGGACTTCGCGCCACCCGGTCGGAGGGGGTGGACAGCAGCCGCATGGCAACCTCCCGGACTGGACGGGCCTAGGGAGAGTGTCCCCCGGGATGCGCTCCCGCACCCCACCCGACGAAGAGGCAACCCGTACGAGCGGCCAGTGCTGTGACCGGAAAGGTGAGCTGGTGAACCCTTCCGGTCGCAGTATTAGGCCGCCTCCCGGATCCGGAAGGCCTCCGCGTCCCAGGTGCCGTCCAGCGGCGGTGCGAGCCACCCTGGTGCCGCCGCCCGGAAGTCGGCCGGCGCCAGCGCCCCGGCCCCGGCGGGCAGCGCGCCGAGCAGCGGCGCCGCGGCGACCTCCGGCAGGTCGGCCACGTTGCACCGGGCCGCCAGGTCGGGGCGGTCGGGCCAGCTGCCGATCACCACTCCGGTCAACTCCAGGTCCCGCCGCCGTAGTTCGCGCGCCGTCAGCTCCGTGGCGTTCAGCGTGCCCAGGCCCGCCGGCGCGACGACCAGCACGGGCGCGCCCAGCAGCACCGCCGCGTCGGCCAGCGTCCCGCCCGCCGCGTCGAACCGCACGAGCACCCCGCCCGCCCCCTCGACCAGCACCAGATCGTGCTCGGCGGCCAGCTTGGCGGCGCGGTCGGCCACATCCTGCGGATGCACCGGCGCCATTCGCGCCCGCCGGGCCGCCGTGCCCGGTGCCAACGGCTCGGGAAAGCGCGCCAGTTCGGTGGCCGTGACCGGACCCGCGAGCCGCGCGGCCTCGGCGGCGTCGCCGCGCTCGTGCGGTCCCACTCCCGTCTGTGCGGCCTTGAGCACGGCGACCGAACGCCCGGCCGCGAGCGCCGCCGCGGCCACCGCGGCGGTGGTGACGGTCTTGCCGACCTCCGTGCCCGTCCCCGTGATCATCAGTACCGGCATGTCATCCCTCCCGCGCCGCGGCGCACACCGCGCGCGCGACCCGTGCCACGTCCTCGTCGGAGGTGACGTACGGCGGCATCGTGTACACCAGGTCGCGGAACGGGCGCAGCCACACGCCCTCCCGCACGGCGGCCCGGGTGGCGGCGGCCATGTCGACCTCGTGGTCGAGCTGGACGACCCCGATGGCGCCGAGCACGCGTACGTCCCGCACGCCGGGCAGCTCCCGCGCCGGCGCGAGCCCCTCCCGAAGGCCCGCCTCGATCCGCTTGACCTGCGACAGCCAGTCCTGCCCGAGCAGCAGTCGCACGGAGGCGCAGGCCACGGCCGCCGCCAGCGGGTTGCCCATGAACGTCGGGCCGTGGGCGAGCACCGGCACCTCGCCGCGTGAGATGCCCTCGGCGACACGCGTGGTGCACAGCGTGGCCGCCATCGTCAGATAGCCGCCGGTCAGCGCCTTGCCCACGCACATCACATCCGGGGTGACGGCCGCGTGCTCCGCCGCGAACAGCGCACCCGTACGGCCGAAGCCGGTGGCGATCTCGTCGAAGACCAGCAGCACGTCGTGCGCGTCGCACGCCTCGCGCAGCACCCGCAGATAGGCGGGGGAGTGGAAGCGCATCCCGCCCGCGCCCTGCACCACCGGCTCCACGACGACCGCGGCCAGTTCGTCCGCGTGCCGGGCGATCAGCCCGCGCAACTGCTCCGCGTACGACTCCTCGTACTGGGCCGGCGGCGCGTCCGCGAAGACCTGACGCGGCAGCACGCCCGACCACAGCTGGTGCATCCCGCCCTCGGGGTCGCACACCGACATCGGTTGCCAGGTGTCCCCGTGGTATCCGCCCCGCCAGGTCAGCAGCCGGTGCTTGCCGGTGCGGCCGAGCGAGCGCCAGTACTGCAGGCACATCTTCACCGCGACCTCGACGGACACCGAGCCGGAGTCGGCGAGGAAGACGTGCTCCAGCCCGTCAGGCGACATGTCGACAAGGAGCTTCGCGAGGCGCACGGCGGGCTCGTGGGTGAGCCCGCCGAACATGACGTGGCTCATCCGCTCCAGCTGCCCGCGCGCCGCCTCGTTGAGCACCGGGTGGTTGTAGCCGTGGATGGCCGACCACCAGGACGACATCCCGTCCACCAGCTCGTCCGAGCCGTCCGCGAGCCGCAGCCGCACCCCGCTCGCCGACTCCACGACGAGCGGTTCGGTGCGTCCGGGCATCGGGCCGTACGGATGCCACACATGCCGCCGGTCCAGCTCCAGCAGCTCGGGAACGCTCAGGCCGGGCAGGTCAGGCATTGGGCGCGAGATCCGTTCCGGCGCCCCGGCGGCGGACGGCGACCAGGTCGGTACGGGGCTCGGTCGCCGCCGGAGCGGGGGCCGGGCCGCAGACTCCGCCGCCGTCGTGGCAGCCGCCGGAACCGCCCTCGTGGCAGCCGCCACCCGCCCGGTGCTCCGGCAGGGTCACCTGGTCGGCGCCCTCCACCTCGAAGCCGGCGTCCGCGATCATCTCCAGGTCGGCCTTGCCCGCCTGGCCCTCGCTGGTCAGGTAGTCGCCGAGGAAGAGGGAGTTGGCCAGGTGCAGCGCCAGGGGCTGCATCGTGCGCAGGTGGACCTCGCGGCCGCCCGCGATGCGCACCTCCACGTCGGGGCAGACGAAGCGGACCATCGCGAGGATCCGCAGGCAGCGCTGCGGGGTGAGGTTCCACTCCTTGGCCAGCGGGGTGCCCTCGAACGGGATCAGGAAGTTCACCGGAACGGAGTCCGGGTCCAGCTCGCGCAGCGCGAAGACCACGTCGACCAGGTCCTCGTCCGTCTCGCCCATGCCCGCGATGAGTCCCGAGCAGGCGGAGAGGCCGGCCGCGTGCGCCTTCTGCACCGTGTCCACCCGGTCGGCGTAGGTGTGGGTGGTGGTGATGTCGCCGTAGGTGGCCTCGGAGGTGTTCAGGTTGTGGTTGTAGGCGTCCGCGCCGGCCTCGCGCAGCCGCTCGGCCTGGCCCTCGGAGAGGAGGCCGAGGCACGCGCACACCTCGACGTCCTCGTTCTGGTCCTTGATCGCCCGGATGGTCGCCGAGACCCGGTCCACGTCCCGGTCCGTCGGGCCGCGCCCGCTGGCCACCAGGCAGACGCGCTTGGCGCCTCCCGCCAAACCAGCGGCGGCGGCCTGCGAGGCCTCGTCGGGCTTGAGCCAGGTGTACTTGAGGATGCCGGCCTCGGAACCGAGCCGCTGGGAGCAGTAGGAGCAGTCCTCCGGGCACAGGCCGGACTTGAGGTTGACCAGGTAGTTCAGTTTCACGCGCCGGCCGAACCAGTGCCGGCGCACCTTGCCGGCCGCGGCCACCACATCGAGCAGGTCGTCGTCTGAGGTGGCCAGCACGGCGAGCGCTTCCTCGCGGGTCGGCAGCTCGCGCCGAAGCCCCTTGTCCACCAGCGTGTTCAGCAGGTCCATGAGGTCCGATCCTGTCCTACCGGACCGCTTCGGGCCAAGGACACTTCGCACAACTGCGGACGGTTCACCGTGTGGGTATTGCCACATGATGGGTGGCGGGTAGGACCGCTAGTGTCTGTCCGCTACCTACAAAAGCACCGGAGGGGCCATGGCGTTCGGCTGGATCGAGGAGCAGGCGGAGGCGCGCCGCCGCGCCGGGCTCGTACGGACCCTGCGCCCGCGCCCCGCCGACTCGCCGCTGCTGGACCTGGCGAGCAACGACTACCTGGGCCTCGCCCACCACCCCGAGGTGACCGAGGGCGCGGCCCGGGCCGCCCGGACCTGGGGCGGCGGCTCCACCGGCTCCCGGCTCGTCACGGGCACCACCCAGTTGCACACCGAGCTGGAGCGCGAACTGGCGGACTTCTGCGGCTTCGAGGCGGCCCTGGTCTTCTCCTCCGGGTACGCCGCCAACCTGGCCGCGGTCACCACGCTCGGCCCGCACGGCTCCCTGATCGTCTCCGACGCGGGCAACCACGCCTCGCTCATCGACGGCTGCCGGCTCGCGCGGGGCGAGACCCAGGTCGTCGGGCACGCCGACCCGGAGGCCGTGCGCAAGGCCCTGGCCACGCACGGGGGGGCGGCGATCTCCGTCTCCGACACGGTGTTCTCCGTGGACGGGGACCGGGCGCCGCTGGCCGCGCTGGCCGCGGCCTGCCGGGAGCACGGCGCGGGACTGGTCGTGGACGACGCCCACGGTCTCGGCGTGCTCGGCGACGGCGGACGGGGCGCGCCGTCCGCGGCCGGGCTCGCGGGCGCCCCGGACGTGGTGGTCACGGCCACCCTGTCCAAGTCGCTCGGCAGCCAGGGCGGGGTGGTGCTGGGCCCGGCCCGGGTGATCGACCACCTGGTCAACGCGGCCCGTACGTTCATCTTCGACACGGGTCTGGCCCCGGCCGCGGCCGGCGCGGCCCTGGCGGCCCTGCGGCTGCTGCGCCGGGAGCCCGAGCGCGCGGCCCGGGCCCGCGAGGTGGCGGCGAGCCTGCACGCACGGCTGACCGCCGCGGGCCTGGAGGCGGTGCGTCCGGACGCCGCGGTGGTCTCCGTGCGGGCTCCGTCCCCGGAGCAGGCGGTGCGCTGGGCGGCCGACTGCCGTACGGCCGGCCTGGCCGTGGGCTGCTTCCGTCCTCCTTCCGTGCCCGACGGCGTCTCACGGCTCAGGCTGACCGCCCGTGCGGACCTGACGGGGACCGAGATCGAACGCGCTGTACGGGTGATCGGCGAAACGCGACCATGAGTCGGCGTGACACGGCCGAGCCTCGCTCGAAAGCGACGAGAAACGATCGAATCTGATCAGAGGTTGGTCAGGAAGCGGGTCCAGCTGTCGGTGGAGAAGAGCAGCGCGGGTCCGGCCGGATTCTTCGAGTCGCGCACGGCGAGCAGTCCGGACCAGGGTCCGGAGCGCGGCCGGGCCGTCTCCACGCAGTTGTTGGCTCCCGTGCTGTGACTGCTGCGCAGCCAGCGCACGTCGTGCAGGTCGGTACTGGCAGGGACGTTCCGAGGCAGTGCTGACATGGTGCCTCCTTACGCGCCGTCACCTATCCCGGCGATGTAGTCCAACGAGTCCTCGGGGGAGAGGGCGTGGGCCTGAAGGGTGGTGAAGGCCTCCGAGTAGGCCATGAGGTCTTCTTTCCGTTCGAGGTAGAGGCTACTCGTCAACTGGTCGAGAACAACCACGTCCAGATCAGAAGTGCTCGGAAATGAGAAGATAACGAAAGGCCCCGTGAGGCCGACATGCGCTCCCGCCCCGAACGGCAGTACCTGCAGCCGTACTTGGGGCAGCCGGGCGGCCTCCGTCAGCCGTCCCAGCTGGCGGGCCATCACCTCGGGACCGCCCACCTCGCGGCGCAGCACCGCCTCGTCCAGGACCGCGCACAGCTCCAGTGGCGGGTTCGAACGCAGCACGTCCTGCCTGGCCAGACGCACCTCCACCAGCGCGTCCAGGCGCTCCTCGTCCAGGTCGTGCACGGCCGCCCGGGTGACCGCGCGGGCGTACTCGGCCGTCTGCAGCAGGCCGGGCACCACCGTGGTCTCCAGGGTGCGCATCGCACTCGCCTGCGACTCCAGGCTGATGAAGTCCCGGTAGGTGGGCGGCAGCACCCCGCGGTAGGCGTGCCACCAGCGGCTGCGGTCGCCGGCGTCCCCGGACCCGGCCAACATCAGCAGCAGTTCGCGCAGTTGGGCGTCCCGCACCTCGTAGGCGTCCAGGAGTAACCGGACGTCGGCCGGTTTCACGCCACTGGCCCCCGTCTCGATGCGGCTCACCTTCGACTGGTGCCAGCCCACCAGCCGGGCCGCCTCGCCACTCGTGAGCCCGGCGCCGGTACGCAGCGTGCGCAGTTCGGCGCCCAGTTTGCGGCGGCGCACGGCCGGCCCGTTCTGCATGGGCTCCTCCTTACTCCTTCCGGGCCGCCCAAATACGGTTGCGCGTCGCAGAGTTCACCGCTTCGAGCGACAGATATATGCATATCTTGGTGGATCGCTCCCCGCGGCCGCTCCGGTGGTGGCAGGCTGGCGAGCAAGCACCAGTCCGGGACCGTACTCGAACCATCCGCTCCATGTCGGACTCCGGTCCCGCGGGAAAGGGACGACGTCGCCATGGCAGACCATCTGGAAGCATCCGTCACTCTGCCGAGCGATCCCGCCTCGGTCTCCGCCGCGCGGTCGTACGTCGTCGGGACGCTCGCGGAGTGGGGCCTGCCGGCGGACACCGACATGGCCGACGCCGTGCGGCTCATCGTCTCCGAACTCGCCACCAACGCCGTACAGCACACTTTCGGTCAGTCCCCCACCTTCACGGTGGACATCGCGCTGGACCGCGACGAACACCTGCGCATCGGCGTCACGGACAGCCATCCGCGCCTTCCGAAGAGACTGCCCGCTGCCGTCCAGCAGGACAACGGCCGCGGCATGGTCATCATCCGCTGGCTCACGGCCGAGTGCGGGGGCAAGCTGCGCATCCGCCCCACGCGCGAGGGCGGCAAGACGGTCTCGATCGAACTCCCCTGGGCCGTCCCGGCCGAGCCGGTCACGACGGCGGGGCAGCAGCAACCCTAGCGGAACGCCCGCCGCGGCCACGGCGCGGGCCGCCATTCCTCGCGTACGACGGCCACCCCGGGCCCCGGGCCGGACGGTGGGCGGGCCTGCCCGCCGGCGGCGGCCCCGGCGCCCGCCCGTAGGCTCCAGGCGGACACCGGGGCCGCGCCGACGGTGCGGGAGCGGCCCTGCTGCCGGAGCCGCTCCCGGCCTGGACGCGGCGTCAGCTGACCCGGCCGTACCAGACGCTCTTGGTCCAGATCTTCTGGAGCTTCACCACGTCACCGGTCTTCGGGGCGTGCCAGATCTTGTTGTGGCCGGCGTAGATGCCGACGTGGTAGACGTACGAGCCGGAGTGGAAGAACACCAGGTCGCCCGCCCTGCGGCTGTGGGCGGAGATGTGGTGCGTGCGGTTGTACTGCTGGGCGGCGGTCCGGGGCAGCTTCTTGCCCGCCTTCTTGAACGAGTACAGCGTCAGGCCCGAGCAGTCGAACCGGTACGGCCCGGTGGCGCCCCACTGGTAGGGGGACCCCTTCTTCGAGGCCGCGATCTTCAGGGCCTTGGTCGCGAGGCTCGCGGCCGCGGCGTCGGTGGCCAGGCCCGGGACCGCGATCGAGCTGCCGACGGCGGCGAGGGTGAGGGCCGAGGCCGTGCCGGCCCGGGCCATCAGCGACGGGACACGATTGAGCGCAGTCATGCGCAACCCTTCGTCAGCCGCCTGTGAAGGATGACCTGTCGGATTCGGGCTGGCGAAGTAGCCCGGCCGCGTTGCCGCGGCTTCACCCCAAGGGCCGCCCGGAGCCTCGGCCCGTCCGCTCACGTGGACGGACATCCGCTCCGGCGACCCGCCTTGCTCGGGTCCTCCACTCCTGCCGATCCACTCCTGTCGACCGGTCATCCGGGCGGCGGCAGGACTCGGCGTCCGCCCGGACCGCCCCGCCGCGGTGGCGGGGGCTTGTCGTCAGGAAGGGATCTTCACTCACTCCTGTCCGAAAATCCCAACGGAACCGGGGATTTGTGGCGTTACTCACCACTCACCCGTTCGGGTGGACGCCGGTCTGTTCGAGCCCCCGTCAGCTTCCGTCCGTAGCCCCGGACCTGGGACGAAGCGATCGCCCGCGCCCCGTGGGCCCGCCCGGTGCGCAAGTCGGGAGGCCCGGAAAGCGATCCGGATATACACCGGTCGGCGGTACGTCGTTCGGGCCGTTTCGTGTCCGGCCCGAACCGTTCGTCGGCACCTGGCTCACGCCGCGCCGGACGGGCGCCCGGGTCGGTCGGCGTCGTCGGGCGGGAGCGCGACGCGCGCGGCACGGCGTTCGCCGTCCAGGACCCGCAGGGCTCGTGCCAGCGTGTCGCCGTGGAGCTCCGTCTCGCCCCGTCGGTGCATCAGGGCGAGCGCGTCGCGCAGCTCCGCCGCCTTGCGCACCAGCGCCTGCGCCGCGCGCAGCCTGCGGTAGGTGTCCCCGTGGTGCGCGGGATTGATCCGGCCCAGCAGGTCGACGGCCTCCAGGTAACGGTCGATCAACTCGCCCTCGGCGCGGGTCAGCGCGGGCAGCGGCGGCAGTTCCGGTGGCAGCACGGCCGGCTCACCTCGCCCCGGAGGTGCCGGGCGTGCCGCGGCGGCCGGGCACGACGGTGTCCACCAGGCCGTAGGCCACCGCTCCGGCGGCGTCCAGGACCAGGTCCCGCTCCATGTCCCGGTGCACCTGCGCGGCCGTGCGCCCGCTGTGCCGGACGAGCATCTCCTCCATCACGGCGCGGACCCGGGCCAGTTCCTCGGCCTGGATCAGCAGATCACTGGGCCGGCCCTGTGCGGGTTCGGCCAGCCGGGGCTGTTCGATCACCAGGCGGGCGCCGGGCAGTGTGTACCGCTTGCCCGGGGTGCCCGCCGCGACGAGCAGCGCGGCCGAGGACGCGGCCTGGCCCAGGCAGTAGGTCGCCACGTCGCAACTGACGTACCGCATCGTGTCGTACACCGCGGTCAGCGCCGCGAAGGAGCCGCCCGGGGAGTTGACGTAGAGCGTGATGTCCTGGTCCGGCGCCGTGTGTTCGAGGTACATCAGCTGCGCCATCACGTCGTTCGCCGCGGCCTCGTCCAGAGGCGAGCCGAGGAACACGATCCGGTCCTCGAACAGCTTTCCGTACGGGTCGAGCGTGCGTACCCCGCTCCCGGTGCGCTCGGTGAACTCGGGCAGGACATGGCGGGCGGACGGTCGGGACATGGGCACACCCCTCCTCACGGGAGAGCCGGCGCTCTCCGGCTTCTGTACAGAATGTACAGGACGTACCTGACGTTACAATGGCGGTATGGCCTACGAGATTCCGGTGACGCAAGCCAGGGCTGAGCTCGCCGACCTGATCAACCGCGTGGTGTACGGCGGTGAGCGGGTCGTCGTCACACGGCACGGCAAGCCCCTCGTCGCACTGGTCTCGGCCGCTGACCTGGAGCGCCTCGACGCCCTCGACGAGGCGGCCGACGAGCACGTGGTCCGCTCGGTGTCCACCGTGCGCGACGCCGCGTCCGCCCCGCGCGAACGGCAGCGCTTCGGCATCGCCGCAGAGCACCGGAGCCCGGGCGCGTCCTGAGCCGCGCGGGTCCCGGCCGGCTCGGCACCCGCGGCGATGCCGCCCGAGGCAAGCGGCTGAACGTCGCCGCCGGCACCGCGGCTCGGCACCCGCGGCAAGCGGCTGGACGTCGCCGCCGGCATCGCGGTGCGCTTCGAGCCCGGCATCCCCGTCGGCGTCGAACTCGCGCCCCTCAGCAGCGCCCGGAGCCTGACGGGCCTGCACGGCGAGACCGGGGTGCCCTCGATGCCCGAGCTCTCCCGCGCGGCCTACGCCGACCCGTTCGGGCGCACCGCCGGAGACCGCGTCCGGCTCGCCGACGCAGATCTGCTGACCGAGTTCGAGGAGGACCGGTCCGGCGGCCCCGGTTCCGGCGGGGACGAGACGGTCTTCGGCGGCGGCCCGGTCATCCGCGAGTCCATGGACCAGTCCCGCTCGTCAGCGCGGAGACGCCGCCCCGGTCAGTGCCGTGGCCGCCGGCGCGCTCCGGCTGCTGCGGCGGCTGGGCGAGGCCCTCGTGCTGCTCGGCTGTGCGGCTCCGTTCCGCTCAACGGGACGCGATCGTCCGGTTATCGGAATGGTAAAGATGGCCGACAGCCCCTGTTCTCAGGCGGTTCACAGCCGAGAGGATCCCCCGGACCACTTGCAGCGAACAACTGTAGGGGGAGGGGCCCCACTTGAGGGACAACAGACCGAAGAGCCGCCTGCTGGCGCTCGGTTCCGCCGGAGTGCTCGTCACCGCGACCCTGATCGCGGGTGCCGTCTCGGCCCCCGCCGCCGGCGCGGTCGGCCGGCCGAGCCACGACCGGGAGGCCAGGGGCGCCGAGATCGCCGCCGCCCGCGCCGCCAAGGCAGGCATCGACTGGCAGGACTGCCCGGCCGACTGGGGGCTGGCCAAGCCCATCCAGTGCGGCTGGGTCAGCGTGCCCGTCGACTACGCCCACCCGTACGGCCGGCAGATCAGACTCGCCGTGGACCGCATCGGCAACACGGGCACCAAGGCGGAGCGCCAGGGTGCCCTCGTCTACAACCCGGGCGGCCCCGGCGGTTCCGGGCTGCGCTTCCCGACCCGGGTCACCGGCAAGAACCCCGTCTGGGCCAACGTCGCCAAGGCCTACGACTTCGTCGGCTTCGACCCGCGCGGCGTCGGCCACTCGGCACCCATCTCCTGCGAGGACCCGCAGGAGTTCGTCAAGGCGCCGAAGATGGACCCGGTCCCGGACTCCGAGGCGGACAAGCTGGCCCAGCGCAAGCTCGCCCGCGAGTACGCGGACGGCTGCCTGGACCGCACCGGCCGCACGATGCTCCAGCAGATGACCACGCCGAACACCGCCCGGGACCTGGACGTCGTCCGTGCCGCCCTCGGCGAGAAGAAGCTCAACTACCTCGGCGTCTCCTACGGCACCTACCTGGGCGCCGTCTACGGCACCCTCTTCCCGGGCCATCTGCGCCGCATGGTCGTCGACAGCGTGGTCAACCCGGCCCGCGAGAACATCTGGTACCAGGCCAACCTGAATCAGGACATCGCCTTCGAGGGCCGCTGGAAGGACTGGGAGGACTGGGTCGCCGCGAACGACTCCGCCTTCCACCTCGGCACCACTCGCGCGGCCGTCCAGGACAAGTGGCTCCAGTTGCGCGCCACCGCGAAGAAGAACCCCATCGGCGGCGTCGTCGGCCCGGCCGAGCTGATCTCCTTCTTCCAGAGCGCCCCGTACTACGACTCCGCGTGGGTGCCGGTCGCGACGGTCTTCAGCAAGTACGTCGCCGGTGACACCCAGGCTCTGGTCGACGCGGCCGCCCCCGACCTGTCGGACACCGCGGGCAACACCGCCTCGGAGAACTCCAACGCCGTCTACACGGCCGTGGAGTGCACCGACGCCAAGTGGCCGACCAGCTGGCGGACGTGGGACCGGGACAACACCCGGCTCAACGCCGACTACCCCTTCATGACCTGGGCCAATGCGTGGATGAACCTGCCCTGTGCCACCTGGCCGGTCAGGCAGCAGAACCCGGTCCACGTCACGACCCACCAGGGCCTGCCCCCGGTGCTGATCGTGCAGTCCACCCGTGACGCCGCCACCCCGTACCAGGGCGCCGTCGTCCTGCACCAGCGCTTCCGGGGCTCCCGCCTGATCACCGAGAAGGACGCGGGCTCGCACGGCGTGACCGGCCTGGTCAACCCGTGCATCAACCAGCGTGTCGACGCCTACCTGATCGACGGCAGGCTGGACGGCGCGGACGTGACCTGCACCCCGCACGCCACGCCCAAGCCGTAACCGTCCCGGCACGGCGACGAGGGGCGGCCGGACTCTCCGGCCGCCCCTCGTCGGCACAGCCCTCGCGGTCAGCTCAGCGGGGCCCGCGGGAACCTGCGCTCCTTCTCGCCCGATTCCGCGGACTGCTGCGCCTTGGCGACCGCCGCGTACTGGTCGACGTACTCCTGTTCGGACAGGGTCAGAATGGCGTACATGATCTCGTCGGTGACGGCCCGCAGCACGGCCTTCTCGTGCTCCAGGCCGGCGTAGCGCGAGAAGTCGAGCGGCTTGCCGAAGCGGATGGTGACGGGATGGATCCGCGGGACGACCTTGCCAGGAGGCTGGGCCTCGAACGTGCCGATCATCGCGCACGGCACGACGGGAACGCCCGCCGTCAGCGCCATCACGGCGACCCCGACCTTGCCCTTGTACAGCCGGCCGTCGTGCGACCTCGTCCCCTCCGGGTAGATGCCCAGCAACTCGCCCCTGCGCAGCACTCCGAGGCCCTCCCGGATCGCCGCCTGGCCCGCCTCCTTGCCGGAGCGGTCCACCGGGATCTGCCCGGCGCTGCGGAAGAAGAAGGCGGTGAGCCGGCCCTTGAGGCCGGGCCCGGTGAAGTACTCCGCCTTGGCCAGGAAGGTGATGCGGCGCTTGAGCATCGCCGGCATCAGGAAGTGGTCGGAGAAGGACAGATGGTTCCCGGCGACGATGGCCGGGCCCGCCGCCGGCACGTTCTCCAGGCCCTCGATCCGGGGCCGGAAGACCAGCCTGAGCAGGGGACCCAGCAGCACGTACTTCAGCAGGTAATAGAACACGGCTCGCCCCTCAATCCAACCCGGTTCGGTGCTGACCAGGGTTCTTCGCAGGTCAGGGTGCAGATCAGGGGCGTGGGCCCAGGTGCACCCGCAGTCATCTGTAGCCATGTTCGTTCGCGCTCATGCCGACCGCCCCGCCGAGTGCTCCGTCGTGTCATCGATGTGCCACGACGGGGTCACTGCCCCACTGCGGTGACGTGGGCCGGGCGTCCCCGCGCCGGTCGCGGAGGTCTCCTCGCCCCGGACGGAGGGCGACCGCCCGTGAGGGTGTCGGGGGAGACCCGAGGAATGCTGGCGTCATGCTGCCCTCCGTGCCAAGCCGGTTGCAGGTGCACGGCGTACGCAATCGCAGCTTCCGCTGACGCGTCAACAGGGCGAGAGCCGGTTGCCGGAGAATCCGCCGATGCCGGACGGCGGGCGGGGCCGGACGTGGGCTGGATCGCGGTGACGGAGGCATGGCGCAGGGCCTCCCGGCTCACGCTGCCGAAGCGGCGTGATGGCGCGGTTCCCCGTCAGATGCCGGGTAGGCGGGGGCCGGTCTGGCGCTGCCTGAGCGGGGGCTTGCCGGGCACCACGACGGCGCCGGCGCGCGCGGGACGCCGTCGCCCCTCCGCGGTCACCCGCGCAGAGCGGAGGCGAGGACGGCGGACAGTCGGGCGGAACCCGGGGCGGTGGTGAAGCGGGTGACGCGCTCCAGCGTGGCGAGGCCGGTGCGGTTGGTGACGAAGTACGGCGGCTTGGGGGACAGCGAGGGGCAGCCCGTGAACAGGCCACGGGGAGCGGGGGCGAAAGGGGCGCGCAGCACGGTCTTCTCGATGTCCTCGAGCATGAAGGCGTTGTTGACGAAACCGATGCCGCTTCCGATCGCCTGCCGGGTGTGGCCGGGATGGGCACCCCATGGCGTGTATCCGAGCAGGAAGTTCACGCCGGACCAGGAATTGACGCCGATGGTGCCGTAGCGCAGTCCGCTCACGGCCGCCTCCACCTCGCGGGGCCCGGTCCGGGGGTGCACGATCAGGGTCGCGCCGAGTGTGCCGGGCAGGACGGTGTTGGCGAAGTCCACGGCCTGCTGGAGGAAGTGCGCGGGGGTCTCGCCGGGCAGGCGCACGACGCCCAGCGCACTGGCGAAGACCTCGCGGGTGAGCAGCATGTCGTCGTGGTCGGCGATGTCCGCGACGAGGATCCGGGAGTCGTCGCCGTGACATTCGGCCCCCGGATGTGCCGCCAGGACGCCCTGGAGCCGGTGATGGGCCCCGGGGTAGTAGTCGGTGCGCGCCGGCAGGGCCCGCAGCACCCGCCTGATCTCGTCCAGCAGTGGTTCGGTTCCGCGCCAGGAGCGGGGCAGCACCAGCACCTGGCTGGCGATGCAGTTGTGGCCGGAGTTGTTCATCTTGCTCGTGACGATGTGCTCGGCCTGGAAGCGGAGGTCCGCCCTGCTCCACGGCCCCGGTACCACGATGCACGGGCTGACGCCGCCGAGCTCGCTCGTGAACGGCTTGTCGATCAGCGGGGTGTCCTCGCGGCGACGCCGCGACGCGTGTTCGTCGGTACCCCAGACGATGGCGTCGTGGGTGCGGTCGCTGCCTGTGACGTGGATGGAGTCCACGCTGTCGTGGGCGGTGAGGTAGGCGCCCTCGGCGGGGCCGCCGTCCACGAACCGCACCCAGCCGCGCTGGACGTACTCGGCGAAGATCCGCTCGAAGTGCGGGCGCAGATAGGCGTTGACAGGGTTCATCTTGGCGATGACGACCTGGCCCTCGGCGTAGAGCTTGTGCAGGATGTCGGTCGCGGTGAGCGAGGCGACGTTGCCGGCCCCCAGGACCAGCGCCACGCCGGGACGCGGCACACCGCCCCGGTACTGTGCGGCCGCGCGGTGCCGTACCTGCTCGGCCGTGATCCCGGGGCGCATCCGGACCCGGGCGGAGTAGCCGCCCAGCAGCAGGCGGTCCCAGCCGGTGGCGGGGAAGACGTCCACCCAGGTGCGGCCGCCGCGCTCGTGCACCGCGCCTGCGGGCAGCGGTTCGTGGCCGGCGGCCAGGCGCCGCAGCACGTGCAGCCGCGCGGTGACGTGCTGGGCCAGCGCCCACGGGCCGCCGGCCCAGTCCTCGGCGGCCCACGGTGAGCCGGGGCCGTATCCCTTGGCGCGTGCGCCCGCCGCGGCCAGACCGGCAGCGGCGTCACGGATCCTCGGCAGGAGCCGTTCCAGCAGACCGATGCGTTCGGTGAGGGGCGCGGTCGCCCAGGACGGAGCGCTGTGACGCAGCTCCCCCAGGGCGCGGTCGAGGACGGTCGGGTCGAGGGTGGGGCTGTTCACGTCACTCCTTGGCGGGGCGAACAAGCTTCGCGGGAAGGGGAGTCGTCGGGCGGCGCGGCGCCGGACGCCGAGGCCCCGGGCGATCCGGGCGATCCGGGTGACGGTGGCCGTCCCGCCGGATTGCGCGGGACGGCCACCGTGTGCGGGCGGACGGTCGGTCCGCGGATCACGGGCAGTGCCGGGTGAGGGGCACGGCCGCTCAGGACAGCGGGACGCCGGCGATCGCGATGCGCTCCATCACGCGCCGCTGGGGGTAGTAGTCGTTGATGGCGTAGTGCTGGACGGCGATGTTGTCCCAGATCGCGATCGAGTCGGGCTCCCAGCGGAACCGCACCTGGAGCTCCGGAACGCGGGCCTGCAGGCCCAGCTCGTGGAGCAGCTCCCGGCTCTCGTCCTCGGGCAGTCCGACGATCCGGGTGGTGAACGGCTCGTTGACGTACAGGGTCTTGCGCCCGGTGCGCGGGTGCCGCACGACGACCGGGTGCTCCACCGGAGGCAGGAACACACGCAACGCCTCGATCTGCTGCGGGGTCATGAACGTACCCCAGCTGGACTCCCAGTCGTGTACGGCGGTGAGGCCCTCGATGCGCCGCTTCAGCTCGTCGCCGAGGTTGTCGTAGGCGGAGCCCATGTCCGCCCACATGGTGTCGCCGCCGGCCGGCGGGACCTCGACCGCGCGGAGCACCGAACCGAGCGCGGGCGCGGCCATGAACGAGTGGTCGCTGTGCCAGATGTTCTCCTGGCCGATGGCCGACTCGTCCTTCGCCAGCCGTGAGACGCCGACGGTGTCGCCCTTGGGGAAGAACGGGTTCGGCTCCGGTTCACCCCACACCGCGGCCAGGGCCAGGTGGGTGTCCACGTCGAAGCCGTGCTGATCGCGGAAGAAGATCACCTTCCATTCGAGCAGCGCCTGGCGCAGCTCCTCCGCGAGTTCCTCGCCGATCGGCCCGGACAGGTCCACACCGCCGATCACCGCCCCGATGTGCGGCGTCATCGGCTCGATCCGCAGCAGCCGGTACGCGCCCGGTGCCGCGCCGGGCGCGGTCCGCTCCAGCACCCGCCGGCCGAAGTGGATCAGCGGCTTCTCCAGCAGGGGGTTCTTGTCGGCCCCGATGGTCTCCATGCGTCCTCCACGGTCGCATCCGAAAAATCGTTACGGGCAGTATCGATATCCAGGGGGGTGACGGCAAGGGCCTGTCCCTGGGCATTTCGCCGCCGCTCGCGGCGACCAGCGGGCGAAGCAGGAGAAGAAGGGCGACGTCCTTGCGGGATTCGCGGCGAACAGGTCTTGTCGTCGCGCCGGACTGTATCGATACTTCACGTAACGATTTATCCGCCGCCATGATCGGCGCATGCCGACGCGCCCCGATCCGTCGGTGTCCTCTCCCCGCCGTTGCCCGCCTGACCACGCCTGCCCGAGAGCAGCTACCTTCGCGGAGCCCCTGTGCCCAACACCGACCTCACCCCTGCCACGGCCACCGATCCCGTCCTGTCGAGCCCCCGCCACCGACGGCTGGCCTGGA
This sequence comes from Streptomyces sp. AF1A, assembly GCF_047340315.1. Taxonomy (NCBI): domain Bacteria; kingdom Bacillati; phylum Actinomycetota; class Actinomycetes; order Kitasatosporales; family Streptomycetaceae; genus Streptomyces; species Streptomyces sp. AF1A. Next base: position 48,050 of record NZ_JBLEBI010000014.1, on the reverse strand, counting down.
CCGTCACCGGTCTGCTGGTGGTGTTCATGATGGTCAACTTCGCCGACAAGTCCGTCCTCGGCCTGGCGGCCGATCCGATACGTCATGACCTGGGCCTGTCGGCGACCGGGTTCGGGCTGGCCAACAGCGCGTTCTTCCTGCTCTTCTCCCTGTGCGGCGCCATGGGCGGGCTGCTGGCGGACCGGGTGCGACCGCGATGGCTGCTGCTGGGGATGGCGCTGCTCTGGTCGATCGCCCAGGTGCCGATGGCTCTCGGCGGAGGACTGGTCGCGCTGGTGGCCTCGCGGATCGTGCTGGGTGCCGCGGAGGGGCCCGCCTTTCCGGTGGCCCAGCACACGGCCCTGGCGTGGTTCCCGGACCGACGACGCAACCTTCCCGGCGCTCTGATCACCGTGGGGGTCACCCTCGGCGTGGTGTTCGCCGCCCCGGGGCTGACCTGGGTGATCCACCGCTACGGCTGGCGTTCCGCCTTCGCCGCGGTCGCCGTCGCCGGCATGGTGTGGGCCGCGGCCTGGGCCGTTCTCGGCGCGGACCACCGGACTTCGCAAGCCGAATCCCGCGGCGCCGGCGCGCACGCCGGCAGCAGCGGCGAGGAGAGCTCGCCGGCACCCTCGTATCGCCGCATCCTGACCACCAGGACCTGGATCGGCGCCACGATCGGCTACTTCTCCACGTACTGGATGATCGCTCTGTCACTGGTGTGGGTGCCGTCCTACCTGCACGACGGCCTGGGCTATCCCACAACGACCGCCGCCGGCCTGGTCGCCGGGATCTGGGCGGTCAGCGCCATCGCGCTGCTGGGGCAGGCGGGAGTGACCGGATGGCTGCTGAAACGCGGCGCGACCAGCCGGCTGGCCCGTGCCCGTGTCGGCGGCATCAGCCTGATCGTCTCCGCCCTCGGCTGCGGCGCCCTGTCGCAGGCCGGGCGCGGTCCGGTCACGGTGCTGTTCCTGTTCGCGGGCTTCGGCCTGTGCGGAGCCATGTCGGCGGTCGCGGTGACCACCGTCGCCGAATTCGTCCCGGCCCGTCGACGCGGCGGCGCGCTCGGCATCATGAACGCCGTGGTCACGACGGGCGGCCTGGTGGCCCCCGCCCTGACCGGCTACCTGGTCGACACCCAGGGCAGGGCCGGCTACCAGCACGCCGTGCTGCTCGCGGCCGCACTGCTCGCGCTGGGAGGCACGGCCGCGGTGACACTGATCGATCCGGCCCGCGACGCCTGGCGCCTGGCTCCCTGACCGTCGACACCGACGGCCGCGCCGCACTGTTCCGTCCGGACGACGGGCGGAACGGTCCGCTCGCCGCCCGCCGCCCGCCGCCCACGGACAGGCGGTGCTCAGGCTCCGGGGTGACCCACTGCCCGGACGACCAGGGCCACCAGATCCTCCACGAAACGTTCGTTGGGCAGTTCGCGTTCCGCCAGCAGGCGGTACACCAGCGGCGCCGCCACCAGCGTGGCCGCCGAGCGGATGTCGATGTCGGGCCGCACTTCGCCGCGTGCGATGCCGCGTTGAAGAATGCGGCGCGTCTCGGCCATCAACCGGTCCGTGTAGTCCGCGTACTCCCCGCGATCCCCGCCCGCCTCGGCGGCCGCCGCCATGAGTTCCGTCATCAGCCGCGCTGTGCCAGGCAGTCGGTACGCCGCCAGGCGCGCCGTCAGTACTGCGCGCAGCTCGGCCCGGATGTCACCCAGGTCCGGCACCGACAGCGGGCCGATGCGTGACTCGGCCGCCGCAATGATCAGGGCCCGCTTGGAGGGCCAGCGCCGGTAGATGGCGGGCTTGCTCACCCCAGCGCGCGCGGCCACGGCATCCATCGTCACCGCTTCCACACCCTGCTCGGTCACCAGCTCGATCACCGCCTCGAGGGTGTCGTCCGTGACCCGCTCCTGCCGCGGCCGCCCCGGTCCGCGTTCGGCCTTCTGTGTCTGTGCGCCGCCCATGGCTCCGAGAATACGAGGCGCCGCGAGCACCCCGTCACGCTGTTCGCTGCCGGCCCGCCCGGGCCGGGCGCGTCCAGGGGATCAGCGCCGGGACGCGCGTGCGGTAGGCGTCGTAGGCGGCGCCGAACTCACCCGCCATCAGGCGGTCCTCGATCCGGACCCGGCGCAGCAGCCAGGGGACGGCGGCCGCGAGCAGGGCGATCCAGACGCCGAAGCCGCAGGCCAGCATGGAGCCGACGACCAGGCCGAGCAGGCCGGTGTATATGGGGTGGCGGACCAGCCGGTAGGGACCCTCGGTCCGCAGTTCGTGGTGCTCCTGGACCGTCGGGACGCCGGCCCACATCGTGCCGAGCACCCAGCGGGCCCACAGCAGGAGAGCGGTCGAGGCGACGGCGAGCATACCGCCCAGGAGCGCGAGCTCCGGCTGCCAGTACTGCAGGTGGCGCCAGACGTCCCGGGAGTGCCGGACCAGCGTGACGAACACGAACACGCCCGCGACCAGCGCGGCCCGGCGCGGCAGCGCGTGGCGCAGCCCACGCAGCCGCTCCTGGCGCCCCGTCCGCCTCTTCATCCCGAAGTACGCGGCACCCACGATCCAGGCCACGACGAAGACCAGGACGCAGACGTCGGTCAGCACGACCAGTGCGTGATGAAGCGAGCTCATGCCCACAGCGTGCTCCGCTCAGGAAGTCGATCACCACCGCCCACGGGTTGAATGTGCGGTCTCCACCCGGGGATGGAGACCGCACCCCCCGGGGCCGGGGCGGACAGCCCGCCCGCGGCCCCGGGCGGGGTGGGTCAGGCCAGCACCTTCTCCAGCGCGGCCAGTGCGGAGCGCAGTTCCTCCGCCGTGATGGTGAGCGGTGGTGCCAGGCGGATCGTGGAGCCGTGGGTGTCCTTGACGAGGATGCCCTCCCGCATCAGGCGCTCGCTGACCTCGCGGCCGCTGCCGATCGCCGGGTCGACGTCGACGCCCGCCCACAGCCCGCGCGAGCGGAAGCCGACCACGCCCTTGCCGACCAGCTCGGTCAGACCGTCCCGCAGAACCACGCCCAGTTCGGCCGCCCGGCGCTGGAACTCGCCGGTCTCCAGCAACTCGATCACGGCCGTGCCGACCGCCGCAGCGAGCGGGTTGCCGCCGAATGTGGAGCCGTGCTCGCCCGGGTGCAGCACGCTCAGCACCTCGCGGCGGCCCACCACCGCCGACACCGGCACGATGCCGCCGCCGAGCGCCTTGCCGAGCAGCACCAGGTCCGGCACGACGTCCTCGTGCTCGACGGCGAGGGTGCGGCCGGTGCGGCCGAGGCCCGACTGGATCTCGTCCGCGATGAACAGGCAGCCCCTGCGGCGGGTCAGCTCGCGCACCCCGGCCAGGTAGCCGTCGTCGGGGATGATCACCCCGGCCTCGCCCTGAATCGGCTCGACGAGCACCGCGGCCGTCGTGTCGTCGACCGCCGCCTCCAGCGCGGCCAGGTCGTTGTACGGCACGATCCGGAAACCGGGCGTGAACGGGCCGAAGCCGGCCCGGGCCGTCTCGTCCGTGGAGAAGCTGACGATCGTCGTCGTACGGCCGTGGAAGTTCTCCGCCGCGACCACGATCGTCGCCTGGCCGTCCGGGACGCCCTTCACGTCGTACGCCCACTTGCGGGCCACCTTGATGCCGCTCTCCACCGCCTCCGCGCCGGTGTTCATCGGCAGCACCATGTCGAGGCCGGTCAGCTCCGCGAGCCGCTCGGCGAACCCGGCCAGCCGGTCGTTGTGGAAGGCCCGGGAGGTGAGCGTCAGCCGGTCCAGCTGGTGGTGCGCCGCCTCGATCAGCGCCGGGTGCCGGTGGCCGAAGTTGAGCGCCGAGTACCCGGCGAGCATGTCCAGGTAGCGGCGGCCCTCGACGTCCTCCACCCAGGTGCCCTCGGCCCGGGCCACCACCACCGGCAGCGGGTGGTAGTTGTGCGCCAGGACCGGCTCCTCCGCCCGGATCAGATCGTCGGACGTGCGGGTGCGCGCGGGTGCGGTCATCAGCGGATCTCCTGGGTGCAGCACTTGATGCCGCCGCCGGCCTTGTGGAACTCCGACAGGTCGACGGGGACGGGGACGAAACCGTGGTCGGCGAGGCGTTCGGCGAGCGCCTCCGCCTGGGGGGCGATGAAGACGTTCCGGCCGTCGGAGACGGAGTTCAGGCCGAACGCGAGCGCGTCCTCGCGGGTGGCGAGCACCGCGTCCGGGTACAGGCGCCGCAGCACCTCGCGGCTGCCCGGCGAGAACGCCTCCGGGTAGTAGCAGATGTTCTCGTCGTCGAGCACGAACAGCGCCGTGTCCAGGTGGTAGAAGTACGGGTCCACCAGGGTCAGGCCGATCACCGGGTGGCCCAGGAACTCCTGCGCCTCGCGGTGCGCCTCACGGGTCGTGCGGAACCCGGTGCCGGCGAGCACGTAGCGGCCCGTCCACACCAGGTCGCCCTCGCCCTCGGACACCGACTCGGGGCGGTACACGTCGTAGCCGGCCGCCTTGAACCAGGTGTCGTAGTGCGTCGACTCGGGGCGCCGCTCCGGCGCGTGGAAGAGGGAGCCGAAGACCCGGCCGCCGACCACGAACGCCGCGTTGGCGGCGAACACCATGTCCGGCAGCCCGGGGACCGGCTCGACCGCCTCGACGGTGTGCCCGTGGGCACGGTAGGCGCGGATCAGCGCCTGCCACTGCTCCTGGGCGAGATCCACGTCGACGGGGCGGTCGGGATGCATCCAGGGGTTGATCGCGTACTGCACGGCGAAGTGTCTGGGTTCACAGACGAGGAAGCGCCGAAGGCGCGGCACACGGCTTTCGGACACAGAGGGTCTCCTCCGGTTTCCTGTGTGTCACTGAGGGGTGACACCACGGTAGGAAGCGAGGGAGACGGTCGACAAGCACAGAAAGCTGCGTGGTTGCGCAGCATCGCTGCGTTGTAACGGCAGGTCGCGCACGCCTGCTGCGTGCCCGCGGCCCCTCACTCGGGGGCCGGGTGGGTGGCGCCCGCTTCCGGGCTTTCCGGGAGGAGGTGGGACAGCACCATCACGCTGATCGTCTTCCGGATGAACGGCTCGGCGCGGATCCGCTCCAGCACCTCCTCGAAGTGCTCCACGTCCCGCGCCCGCACGTGCAGCAGCGCGTCGGCTCCGCCGGTCACCGTCATGGCCGCCGTGATCTCCGGATGGTTGCGCACCACCTCCGCCAGCCGCCGGGGCGGGGCGGCGCCCTCGCAGTACACCTCGACGTACGCCTCCGTGCGCCAGCCGAGCGCCGAGGGCTTCACCGTCGCAGTGAACCCGGTGATCACCCCGGTCTCCCGCAGCCGGTCCACGCGCCGCTTGACCGCCGTGGCGGACAGCCCGATCGCCCCGCCGATCTCGGCGAAGCTGGTCCTGGCGTTCGTCATCAAAGCGGTGATGATCTTGCGGTCGAGCTCGTCGAACGACGCGGTCCTGCTGTTCATGCGGGCACTGTAACCAGCCCCGCGACGCCGGGCGCGCCTACGACTGCGTGACGATCATGGCGAGCGTCAGCAGGCCCAGCACTACCCATCCGAACCACAGCCAGCCGTTGCTGCCGAGCGCGACGGTGTAGGCCGTCACGACGACGAGTCCGCCGACCGTGAGCGCACCCATCGCCTTGGTGGAACCGTTCGTGGAACCGGGCATCGCGGCACCCTCCTCCTGGTCCGTCCCGACCATGGTGCCCCGGCTGCGGCCCGGAGGGGATACCCGTGCTGCCGCGGGCTCAGCCCTTGTGCGCGTTCAGCGAGGCCAGATAGGCGTTGTACGCCTCCAGCTCCCGGTCGCCGTCCCGGTCGGCGGCCCGGTCCTTGCGCCTGGCCTGCCGCTGCTCGGAGCTGTACCACTGGAACAGCAGCGCGATCAGCACCAGCACCGACGGGATCTCGCTGAACGCCCAGGCGATGCCGCCGGCCGCGTTCTGGTCGGAGAGGGCGTCGATGCCCAGCGAGGCGGGCGGGTGCTCGAAGGTCCCCACCATCGGGGCCGACGCCATCATCAGCGCGATGCCGAAGAACGCGTGGAAGGGCATGCCCGCGAACAGCTCCAGCATCCGCATCAGGTGACCCGGCCGGTGCGGGCCCGGGTCCACGCCGATGATGGGCCAGAAGAACACCACACCCACGGCGAGGAAGTGCACCATCATCGCGACGTGCCCGGCCTTCGAGCCCATGAGGAAGTCGAAGATCGGGGTGAAGTAGAGCGCGTACAGGCTCGCGATGAACAGCGGGATCGTGAACGCCGGGTGGGTGATCACCCGCATGTACCGGCTGTGCAGCAGCGCCAGCAGCAGCTCGCGCGGCCCCTTGCGGCCCTTGCCCGCGGCCGGCAGCGCGCGCAGTGCCAGTGTGACCGGCGCGCCGAGCAGGATGAGGATCGGCGACAGCATGCTGATCACCATGTGCTGCACCATGTGCACGCTGAACATGACCATGCCGTAGTCGTTCAGCCGGGTGCACATCATCAGCCCGACGGTCAGGACACCGACGACGTAGGAGACGGTACGACCCACCGGCCACGCGTCCCCGCGCCGTCGCAGCCGGACCACACCCCAGCCGTACAGGGCCAGCCCGAGCAGGCAGGCGACGAGGAAGAAGGGGTCCGCCGACCACTGGAGCCCCCGCCCCAGCGTGAACGGCGGCAGATCCGTCATCATGCCGTGCCCGCTGTGATCCATCCGGCTGCTCCTGCTTCATGGGGGTTGTGCGGTGTTGGTCCACAGCTGTCTGTGTCCGCACCAAGAGTAGAGCCGCCCCCGGTCGACGCCGTGACCGGGGGCGGCTTCTCCACACCCGGACGGCCGAGCCGTCCGGGCCCGCGAACTACAGCACGCACTCAGCCTCGTCGTACCGCTCGACCGGAACGGTCTTCAGCGTCTCGACGGCCTCCGCCAGCGACACCATGACGATGTCGGTCCCGCGCAGCGCCGTCATCTTCCCGAACTCGCCCCGGTGCACGGCCTCCACCGCGTGCCAGCCGAAGCGGGTCGCCAGCACCCGGTCGTACGCCGTCGGCGTGCCACCGCGCTGGACGTGACCGAGGATGACCGGCCGTGCCTCCTTGCCGAGCCGGTGCTCCAGCTCCACGGACAACTGGCGGGCGATCCCGGCGAAGCGCTCGTGACCGTACACGTCCTTGCCGCCCTCGTCGAACTCCATGGTGCCGGGCCGCGGCTTGGCCCCCTCGGCGGCGACCACGATGGCGAACCGCTTGCCCGCCTCGAACCGCTCACCGACCCTCTTCGCCAACTCCTCGATGTCGAAGGGCCGTTCGGGGACGACAATGGCGTGGGCACCGGCCGCCATCCCGGAGTGCAGCGCGATCCAGCCGGTGTGCCGCCCCATGACCTCGACGATCAGCACGCGCTGGTGCGACTCGGCGGTGGTCTTGAGGCGGTCCAGGGCCTCGGTGGCCACGGTGACGGCCGTGTCGAAGCCGAAGGTGACGTCCGTGACGGCGATGTCGTTGTCGATGGTCTTGGGCACGCCCACGATCGGCAGCCCGTTGTCCGACAGCAGGCGGGCCGCCTTCAGCGTGCCCTCACCGCCGATCGGGATGATCGCGTCCAGACCGAGCTCCTCGACGTGGCCCCTGGCCCGGGCCACGCCGTCCCGCAGGTGCTCCGGGCGGACCCGGGAGGAGCCGAGGATGGTGCCGCCGCGGGCCAGGATGCCGCCCACGGCGTCGAGGTCGAGCTTCAGATAGTCGCATTCCAGGAGGCCCTTCCAGCCGTCCCGGAAACCGATGACCTCGTCGCCGTGGTCGGCGACAGCACGGTGCACGACGGACCGGATGACGGCGTTCAGGCCGGGGCAGTCACCGCCGGACGTGAGGACACCAATGCGCATAGCCCGAATTACCTTCTCAACGTGGGCCGGGAAACCGGACCACGTTGTCCGGCGGATTCCCGGCCACCCTACCGGCGCGAGGGGGTGGCTCCGTAGCGGGCGTCCGCCTGCTGGACGCGCCCGCCCATGTGAGCGGACGGGCCGTCAGGCGGGCCCGCCACAAGCCTGCCGGAACACGCTGAAATGCCGCCGGGACCCGCCTGCGCGGGCCGCCGTGCGGCAGCGCCTACGCGGGCTGCTGCGCGGCAGCGCCTACGCGGGCTGCTGCGCGGCGGCGATGCGCTCGCTGCGCAGCGCCTCGTACCAGCGGTCGTCGATCGGCGGCAGCGCGTTGACGTCGAGCGCCAGCTTCAGCAGCAGGTCGGCGATCTGCGGGTTGCGGGCGAGGACCGGGCCGTGCATGTACGTGCCGAAGACGGTCCCGTTGTACGCGCCCTCCGTGCCGTCCCCCGTGCCGTTGCCCTTGCCGATCTGCACCCGGGCGAACGGGCGCGCGGTGGGGCCGAGGTGGGTGACGCCCTGGTGGTTCTCGAAGCCGGTCAGCTGCGGGAGGCCCAGCTGCGGGTCGATGTCCGCGAGCACGTCGCCGACGCACCGCTCGCCCTCGCCGCGCACCGAGACCACGTCGAGCAGGCCGAGTCCCGGCTCGCGCTGGCCGAGGTCGTTGATGAACTCGTGGCCGAGGATCTGGTAGCCGGCGCACACGGAGAAGACGATCGCGCCGTTCTCCACCGCCCGGTGCAGATGCCCGTCCCGGCGCAGCCGCTCGGCCGCGAGCCGCTGCGGGCGGTCCTCGCCGCCGCCGATCAGGTAGATGTCGCCGGAGGTCGGGATCGGCTGGTCGCTGCGCACGTCGAGCCGGGCCACGTCCAGGCCGCGCTGCCGCGCCCGGCGCTCCACGACGAGCGCGTTGCCCTGGTCGCCGTAGGTGCTCAGCAGGTCCGGGTAGATCCACACCAGCCGCAGTTGGTTGTCGCTCATGAGGTGATCGCCCCTTCGAAGGTCAGTTGCCGACGCGGCGGCGCAGGTCCTGGAACGCGGTGTAGTTCGCGATGACCTCGATCCGGCCCGGCGGGCACGCCTGCACGGCCTGGTCGAGGTTCTCGCAGACCTGGAAGTGCTGGTTGGCGACCTCCAGACGCACGGCGAGGTCCAGCTTGCGGTCGCCGATCACGACGATCGGGTGGCCGGTCAGCCGGGTGTAGTCGACGTCCCACAGCCAGGAGGTGTCGGTGCCGTCGGCTCCCCGTGCGTTCACGGACAGGATCACCGGGGCGGGCGGCGGGTCGATCAGGGAGAACGTCTCCAGCCAGCCGGCCGGGTTCTTCGCCAGCAGCAGCCGCAGATCACGGCCCTGGAACTGGACGACGTCGTACCGCCCGGCGACGGCCTGCACCTGGTACATCCGCTCCAGGGCGACCTGCGGCGGCACCCCGAAGACGGCTGCGACGGCCGCGGAGCTGGCCGCGTTCGCCTTGTTGGCACGGCCCGGCAGCTGCAGATGGATCGGCCAGGCGGAGCCGTGCGGATCGAGGACGTGGTCCCCGGACAGCGCCCAGGCCGGCGTCGGCCGCCGGAACCCGCACTCGCCGCAGAACCAGTCGTCACCGGGGCGCTGCATCACGCCGCCGCACGACGGGCAGGACCAGGCGTCGTCCTTCCACATCTGCCCGGCCGCGACCCAGATCACGTTCGGGGACGAGGAGGCGGCCCAGACCACCAGCGGGTCGTCGCAGTTGGCGACGATGACGGCCTTGGACCCGGCGAGGCCCTCGCGCCAGTTCTCGGCGAGCATCCGGGTCTCGGCGGCACGGTCGAGCTGGTCGCGGGACAGGTTGAGCAGGGCGATGCACTTGGGGCCGGTGTCCCGCGCCACCCCGGCCAGGTACTTCTCGTCGACCTCGATGACGCCGAACTTCGCGTCCGAGCCCCCCGCGAGCGCGGAGGTGATGCCGGCCGGCATGTTGGCGCCGAGCGCGTTCGACACGACCGGGCCCGCGGCGCGCAGCGCCTCGGCGATCAGCCGCGTGGTCGTCGTCTTGCCGTTGGTGGCCGACACCAGGACGACGTCCAGGTTCTGGGCCAGCCGCCCGAGCAGGTCGGGGTCGAGTTTGAGCGCGACCCGGCCGCCGATCACCGACCCGCTGCCGCGCCCTGCGGCGCGCGATGCCGCGGCGACCGCCTTGCCCGCGGTCACGGCCAGCTTGGCCCGCGGCGTGAGCGGGTCCGAGTTGCCTGCCATCAGTTCTCGATCCTCCTTGCGTACGCGCCGCGCCTGGGGCCATCCGGCAGCGTGGTGTGGACCTCAGCCTATCGAGATCCATTCGCACACCCGAATCGCGCCCCGCGCCTCCGGCGGCGGGCATGAGCGAAACGAACCGTACCCTTGCCGCCATGCGACACGGATCCATCCCGGGCGCCCGCGGGCGCGTCCGGCCCCTCACCCTGCTCGGCGACGGCGCGCTGCGCGAGCGGTGCCGGGACGTCACCGAGTTCGGCGCCGATCTGGCGGCGCTCGTGGAGGACTTGTTCGCCACGATGTACGCGGCCCAGGGGGTGGGCCTGGCCGCGAATCAGATCGGGGTGCCGTTGCGGGTCTTCGTGTACGACTGCCCGGACGACGAGGACGTCCGCCACCTCGGGCATGTGGTGAACCCGCGGCTCGTGGAGACGGACGGGGTCGTGATCCGGGGGCCCGAGGGCTGCCTGTCCCTGCCGGGGCTGGAGGCGGGCACGGAGCGGTACGACCACGCGGTGGTCGAGGGCCGAACGGTGACCGGGGAGCCGGTCACCGTGCACGGCACCGGCTTCTTCGCGCGATGCCTGCAGCACGAGTGCGACCATCTGGAGGGCATGCTGTACGCGGACCGTCTGACGGGCCGGCGCAGCCGCAGACTGGCCCGGCAGATCAGACGGGCTTCGTGGCACCGGTGAGGGTCGGCGGGGATCCGCTCAGAACCCCGGGCCTCCTATCCTGTCGCCGACCGCGGCGAGACGGCCCCACAGCAGATCGGCGAGGGAGCGCACCAACTCGGCCCGGCTGCAGGGGCGCTCGCCCAGCCACCAGTCCCCGGCCGCGTGCATCATCCCGACGATTCCGTGTCCCCAGACCCGGGCCAACTGCTGACTGTCCGGCCCCAGATCGACCCGCTCCTCGATGACCTGGGCCAGTTCCTCGCCCATGCGCCGCAGCAGCGGAGCCGAATGCCGGCCGACGTCGAACCCCTGGTCCCCGCTCCCGCCCCCCTCGGCCGGATGCATCAGGAACCGGTACACCTGAGGCCGGGCCTCGATCGCGGCGAGGTACGTGTCCAGCGTGGACTCGACGCGCTCGCGCCGGTCCGCGGGGGCGTCCAGCGCCGCCCGCAGCGAGTCGAGCAGCGCATCCGTGTGCCGCTTGGCGAGTGCGGCGTACAGTCCGCCCTTGTCGCCGAAGTGGCGGTAGAGGATCGGCTTGGTGATGCCCGCCTCCGCGGCGATGGCGTTCATCGACGCCTGGGGGCCGTCGCGCAGCACCACCCGGTCGGCGGCCTCCAGCAGCTCGCGCCGTCGGCGGTCGGCGGACCTCTGCTGATCGGTCCGCTGCGTGGTGTCCATGATCTCTCCCCACCCGTGCTGATTCGGTGACGCCTGCGCAAACTAACACTGTCGGTGCCCCCGGCATCGAACGGGATACCGAGACGTCATCGACGGTTGACTTTTCCTACCGACCGGTAACAGACTGGTGTTACCGCTAGTAACATCGCACCGCCGCCGCTGGAGGGGACATGGCCGAGTTCACCATGGAGCTGAACGACGAACAGAAGGAAGTCCGGGACTGGCTCCATGGCTTCGCCGCCGACGTGATCCGCCCCGCCGCCGCCGAGTGGGACGAGCGCGAGGAGACCCCCTGGCCGGTCATCCAGGAGGCCGCGAAGGTCGGCATCTACTCCCTCGACTTCTACGCCCAGCAGTACTTCGACCCCACCGGCCTCGGCATCCCGATGGCCATGGAGGAGCTGTTCTGGGGCGACGCGGGCATCGCCCTGTCCATCGTGGGCACCGGTCTGGCCGCGGTGGGCGTGCTCGCCAACGGGACCGAGGAGCAGATCGGCACCTGGATCCCGCAGATGTACGGCGACCCGAACGACGTCAAGGTCGCCGCCTTCTGCTCCTCCGAGCCCGACGCCGGCTCCGACGTGGGCTCCATGCGCACGCGTGCCGTGTACGACGAGGCCAAGGACGAGTGGGTGATCAACGGCACGAAGACCTGGGCGACCAACGGCGGCATCGCCAACGTCCACGTCGTCGTCGCCGGCGTCGACCCGGAGCTGGGCTCCAAGGGCCACGCCTCCTTCATCGTCCCGCCGGGCACCCCGGGCCTCGCCCAGGGCCAGAAGTTCAAGAAGCACGGCATCCGCGCCTCGCACACCGCCGAGGTCATCCTCGACAACGTCCGCGTCCCCGGCTCCTGCCTGCTCGGCGGCAAGGAGAAGCTGGACGAGCGGCTGGCCCGGGCCCGGGAGAAGGCGGGGAAGGGAGGCGAGCGCGTCAAGAACGCGGCGATGGCCACCTTCGAGGCCTCCCGTCCGGCGGTCGGCGCGATGGCCGTGGGCACCGCTCGGGCCGCCTACGAGGTGGCCCTCGACTACGCGAAGACGCGGGAGCAGTTCGGGCGGCCGATCATCGACAACCAGGGGGTCGCCTTCCAGCTCGCGGACATGCGGACGCAGATCGACGCCGCGCGGCTGTTGGTGTGGCGGGCCTCGTGGATGGCGGTCAACGGCAAGCCGTTCACCGCGGCCGAGGGCTCCATGTCGAAGCTGTTCGCCAGCGAGACCGCCAAGAAGGTCACCGCGCAGGCGATCCAGATCCTGGGCGGCAACGGCTACACCCGGGAGTACCCGGTGGAGCGGATGCACCGGGACAGCGCGATCTACACGATCTTCGAGGGCACGAGTGAGATCCAGCGGCTCGTCATCGCGCGCACCCTGTCCGGGATGCCCATCCGCTAGCACCGCCGGGTTCCGCGCGGCCGGCCCAGGAGTCGGCCGGCCGCGCGGAACCCCGCGCCCCTTCGGGCAGGGACGCTCACCGGTGCCTGAGCGGCGTGAGCTGCTGGATGTCGTACTTCGCCCGCAGGGCCTCGATGGCCTCCTGGTCCGGTGGGCCGCCGTCGCCGAGGATCTCCAGCAGCTCCTCGAAGTAGCGCTCGTGGTCCGGGGGCGGGCTCGCCTGGAAGAACATCTTCGCGGGCGTCTCCGTCGGGTTCGCGAACGCGTGCGGACACCCGGGGGGCACGACGATGACCGTGCCCGGGGTCGCCCGGACCACTCGGTTGCCCGAACTCGACTCCCACTTCTGCCAGTTGTCGGGGGTGCGGATGCGAGGCTCGAAGGCCAGGACGTCCAGCTCACCCTCGAGGACGTAGAAGAGCTCCTCGCTGCGGGTGTGCACATGCGCACCGACGTCGAAGCCCGGCGGGACCTCCACCTCGAAGGTCGAGGCCATCCGCGAGTGCACGCCGGTGACCTTGAACGTCACCCGCTGGGCCGGTGTCTCGACCACCCGGCCGTGGCCGGGCGGCACGAGCAGCCCGTCGACCGGTGCCAGTTCCTGGCGCGGCGGCACCGCCTGGGTCGGCGCCATGCCACGCGCCGCGGGCCCGTCGGGTGCGGCCAGTCCCTCTGTCGTCGTCATAGGTCGCTCACCACGTCAGGGGCAGGGCCCCGGGCCGGGGCGGAGTGCGGGGCGAGCCGGGTGACCGTCCTCCGGCGCACCTCGTCGTACCGGGTGACCAGCCACGCGCAGCCCTCGCCGTCGGGCAGCCGGATGCGGGTGACGGAGCCGTCGCACGTCGGCCCGCCGGGCACCGGGCCGAACCCGGTCCCGAGGGCTGCCGCCGGCCGCTGCCGGACCGGCGGCGGACCGTCGGCGAGCGCCGTGTCCGCGGACATCATCGGGCTCCGTCCCCGTTGGCCCAGCGGCCCACCGTCATCTCGGCGGTGATGCCGGGGCCGAAGCCGGCCAGCAGTCCACGCGCCCGGTCCTCGGCGCCGCCCTCGTCGAACAGCCGGCGCAGCGCGTCCAGGACGACGGCGCTGGCGATGTTGCCGTACTCGGTGAGCGTGGACCGGCTGAACCGGAAGGCGTGCGGTTCGACCTCCAGGAACTTGCTGAGGTCGTCGAGTATTCGGGGCCCGCCCGCGTGGATGATGTAGAAGTCCAGGTCGGACGCGTCCCAGCCGTGCGTGCCGGCCAGATCCTTGAGTGCCGGGGCGAGGGGCTCCATGGTGGCGGGCACCCGCTTGTCCAGCAGGAAGTGGAAGCCGGTCGCCCGGACGTCGTAGGCGATCCAGTCCTCGGTCTTCGGGATCAGATAGGAGCCGTTGCGCTCCAGCTGGACGCCCCTGCCGCCGCTTCCGCGCACCACGGCGGCGGCGATGCCGTCGCCGAACAGGCCGTTGGAGAGCAGCGAGCCGACGCCGAGGTCCGTGGGCTGGTAGCACAGCGAGCAGAACTCGCAGGCCACGATCAGCGCGTTGGCGTTCGGGTACGCCGAGCAGAAGTCGTGGGCCCGGTTGATCGCGGCACCGCCGGCCGCGCAGCCCAGCTGCGCGATGGGCAGCTGACGGGTGGTGCTCTCGAAGTCCATCTCGTTGATGAGCCAGGCCGTGAGCGAGGGCATCATGAAGCCCGTGCACGACACGTAGATGATCACGTCGATGTCGGTGGTGAGGAGCTCGGCGTCGTCGAGCGCACGCTGGATCACCGCGGGGACCCGGGCCTTGGCCTCGGCCTCGTAGAGCTTGTTGCGCTCCTCGAAGCCGGGGTGCTTGAGGGTCTCCTCGATCGGCTGCACGATGTGCCGGGTCTTCACGCCGGTGTTCTCGATGAGCCGCAGTGCGAGCGCCAGTTGAGGGTGGTCCGCGTGGCGGGAGCGCGCCAGCTCCAGCGTCTCCTCCATCGTGATCACGTGCTCCGGGACCGACACCGAGGGTCTGCACAAAGTCGCCATGAACCGTCCCTGCTTTCCGCGTTCGGGGGGCTTTGCCCACCGGCCAGAAGGTGGTTCACCTCAGGAGGTGCTGCACCCACCGTCACCCGGCGGAGCGGCGATCTCGCGTTGGGTTACTCCGAATCGGGGACCCCGGGTCCGGCTCGACGGAGGACTTCCGGCGCCGGACGAGGGAAAACGGCATGACGACCGTTAGGGCGAAGGCCCTGCTGGGGAAGGTCGCCGGCCCCCTCGCACCCCTTCCGGGCGGCCGACGGCGGTGCCGCTCGTCGAAAGCGGCGAGGCGCTTCTGAGGCCCCGTCGCACCCGCCCGGGAGCAACAAGGGGCGACGGCCGCCGGTGGCACGGCCTTGCGCCGGTCGCACGGCGCGCCCGCATCCGCCGCGTTCCTCACCACCCCGGCGACGGCGGGAGCCCGCGTCCGGTCCCCGGCTCGGCCTCGGCGCGCTCCCGCCGGGCGGCGTTGCGGCTCTTGCGACTCTTCCGGCTCTTGCGGCTCGTACGGCTCGTACGGCTCGTACGGCCAACTTCTGTGCAGAGGACGGGGGTTACCGCTGTGCGCCGCGGGGTCCCGGGACGTACGACTAGGGCGCCCCGCTGCTGTGGGCGATGCACGCCACGTCGATGCGGTCCGCCAGCTTGGCCAGCTCGATGGTCAGCGCGGCGACCGTGTCCTCGTCCAGCCCCTGCTCCCCGCCCTCGACGAGCCGCAGCCACCGTCCGCCCACGGTCCGCAGCAACTTGCTCACATCGGCCGCAGCGACCTGCAAGGTACCGCGGTCGTCGACGATCAGAGGCAGGGTCACTTCGCGGTTCACAAAAGGGGATGGTAGCTGCGCAGCGCTCACGCACCCTGCCAAACCGTGGTGATGTTGCAGAACTCCCGGATTCCGTGCCCGGACAGCTCACGCCCGTACCCGGACCGCTTCACCCCGCCGAACGGGAACGCCGGATGCGAGGCGGTCATCCCGTTGACGTACACCGAACCGGCCTCCAGGTCCCGGGCGAACCGCTCGATCTCGCTCTCCTCCCGCGTCCACACGTTCGAACTCAGGCCGAACAGCGAGTCGTTGGCGATCAGCACGGCCTCGTCCAGGTCGCCGGCCCGGTACAGCGTGGCCACCGGCCCGAACGCCTCCTCCCGGTGGATGCGCATCTCCCGGTGGATGCCGGTGAGCACGGTCGGCGGGTAGAACCAGCCCGGCCCGTCCGGGCGCCGCCCGCCGCACAGCACCTGGGCACCGACCCGCACGGCGTCGTCCACCAGCTCCTCCAGGTCGGCCCGCCCCCGCTCGCTGGCGAGCGGCCCGATGTCCGTGTCCTCCGCCAGGGGGTCGCCCATCTTCAGCGCCTTCATGCCCGCGACGAACTTCTCGGCGAAGGCGTCGTAGACGTCGGTGTGCACGATGAACCGCTTGGCGGCGATGCACGACTGCCCGGTGTTCTGCACCCGCGCGGTCACCGCGACCTCGGCCGCCCGGTCGAGGTCGGCGGAGGGCATGACGATGTACGGGTCGCTGCCGCCCAGTTCCAGCACCGTCTTCTTGATCATCTCCCCGGCGGTGGAGGCGACCGCGCGGCCGGCCGGCTCGCTGCCGGTCAGGGTCGCGGCCTTCACCCGCTCGTCGCGCAGGATGTCGTCCACCGCGGCCGAGCCGATCAGCAGCGTCTGGAAGCAGCCCGGAGTGAAGCCCGCCCGGTGGAACAGGTCCTCCAGGTACAGGGCCGTCTGCGGGACGTTGGAGGCGTGCTTGAGCAGGCCCACGTTGCCGGCCATCAGCGCGGGCGCGGCGAACCGGATCACCTGCCACAGCGGGAAGTTCCACGGCATCACCGCGAGGACGGGGCCGAGCGGGCGGTAGCGCACCCGCACCCGGGAGGCGCCGGAGTCGCGCACGTCCGCCTCGGCGGGCTCCTCGTCGGCCAGCAGCGCCTCGGCGCGTTCGGCGTACCAGCGCATGGCCTTGGCGCACTTGGCGACCTCGGCCCGCGCCTGCTTGACCGGCTTGCCCATCTCCGTGGTCATGACCCGGGCGACCTCCTGCTGGTCCTCGTCCAGCAGGTCGGCGGCCTTGTTCAGCAGGCGGGCGCGCTCGGCGAACGTGGTCGTCCGGTACGTGCGGAACGTGGCCTCGGCGAGCTGGAGCCGGCGTTCGAGCTCCTCCTCGCCCATGGGCTCGTACGTCTTGAGCGTCTCGCCGTTCGCCGGGTTCACCGTCGCGATGGGCATGGCTGACCTCCCTGGGAGCGGGCTTGCTTCGACCTTCGCGCGCGGGCGGGCAAGTCGCAACGCGAAAGTCCCCTGGTCAGCCCGAGTGCTCCGCCAGCCGGTCGAGAAACGTGGCCTGCGCCGGGACGATCACCGTCCGGGCCCGCCGGAGGCCGAGCCATTCGACCCGGTCCAGCTCGGGGAACTCCTGCACCCGGCCCGACCTCGGGGGCCACTCCATGGTGAAGGTGCCGGGGGTGAAGTCCGTGAGGTCCAGGTCCGCCTCGACGGCCCACGCCGTGACGATCTTCCCGTTCTTCTGGGCGACCTCGCCCAGCGGTACGGCCGGTCCGTCGGGCGGGGCGAGGCCCAGCTCCTCCCGGAACTCGCGCCGGGCCGCCTCCCAGGCGGGCTCGTCGCCTTCGTACTCGCCCTTCGGGACGGTCCAGGCCCCCGCGTCCTTCTTCGCCCAGAACGGCCCGCCCATGTGGCCCAGCAGAACCTCAAGTTCCTCAGGTGTGCGCCGGAACAACAGCAGTCCCGCGCTGCGCCTCGTGGAACGCACCGTCACGGTGTGACCTCCGGATGGGCTGCCAGTAGGGCCTCCACCGTATCGGCCTCCTCCGGGCGCTTGTCCTCGCGATAGCGGACCACGCGGGCGAAGCGCAGGGTGACGCCGGCCGGGTAGCGGGAGGAGCGCTGGAGGCCGTCGTAGGCGATCTCCACGACGAGTTCGGGGCGGACCCTGACCAGCCAGCCGTCGTCCTCGACCTGCAGTTCCCGGAGCCTGTCGGTCTGCCAGGCGAGCATGGCGTCGGTCATGCCCTTGAAGGTCTTGCCGAGCATGGCGAAGCGCCCGTCCGCGGTGCGGGCGCCGAGGTGCAGGTTGGAGAGCCTGCCGGTGCGGCGGCCGTGGCCCCACTCGGCGGCCAGGACCACCAGGTCGAGGGTGTGGACGGGCTTGACCTTCAGCCAGGAGGCGCCGCGCCGGCCCGCGCTGTACGGCGCGTCCAGCGCCTTCACCACCACGCCCTCGTGGCCCCGGGCCAGCGTGTCCTCCAGGAACCGCTCCGCCGCCGGGATGTCCTGCGGCCCGGCCGCCACCGTGCGCCGCACCCGCATCGGCTCGGGCACCAGCCGGGCCAGCTCCGCGTGCCGCCCGGCGAACGGCAGGTCGAGGAGGTCGCTGCCGTCGACCGCGAGGGCGTCGAAGAAGACCGGGGAGACCGGGACCTCCTCGGCGGCCCTCGCCACGTCCGTGCGGGAGCCCACCCGGCCGGCCGTCTCCTGGAAGGACCGGGGCCGGCCGGCGGCGTCGAAGGAGATCACCTCGCCGTCCAGGATGAAGCGCGCACCCCGCAACTCCAGGGCGGCGGCGCGCACTTCGGGCAGCCGGTCGGTGATGTCGTCCAGGGTGCGGGTGTGGATGCGGACCGTGTCGCCGTCCCGGTGGACCTGGACCCGGATGCCGTCCAGCTTCTCCTCCACCGCGCAGGCGCCCAGCTTCTCCACCGCCTCGGCGACCGAGGAGGCGCTGTGCGCCAGCATCGGCAGCACCGGGCGGCCGACGGTGAGCCGGAACCGGTCGAGCGCGCCGAGCCCCTCGCCGAGCAGGGCCTGGGCGACCGTCTGCAGCGACCCCGAGAGCATCACCGCCCGCCGTACGTCCGCCGGGTCCGCGCCGGTCGCCCGGGCGAGGCCCTCCACCGCGACCGCGTCCAGCGCGCCCTGGCGGACCTCGCCGGTGAGCAGGCCGCGCAGGAAGCGCTGCTCGTCCTCGGTGGCCGCGCCCATCAGCCCGCCGACGAGCCGGGAGCGTTCGGCCTGCGAGCCGGGGCCGGAGACCTTGCCCAGCTCGCTCAGCAGGGCGTCCACCTCGCGGACCGTGAGCGCGGGTGCGGCGGCCGGCGGCACCGGGCGGCCCAGAACCTTCCAACCGACGCCGAGCCGGCCCTGCGGGAGCCGTCCGGCCAGGTACGGGATGACGATCGGCACGTCGTCCGCGTCCGCCTCCCGGAACAGCTCGGCGAGCAGTGCGATCTTCCGGGACCGGGCCGCGGTCGCGGCCACCTCCCGGGACACCTGGGCGAGCCGGATGAGCAGCATGCCCTCAGAGTGCCCCAACGCTCCGCCGGGTGCTCGGTGCCTGTTCCGCGGGTACGTTCGGCCGGCCCCGCGGATTTCCCGCGTTCTTTCGGGGGCCGCGGTGTGCGGGCCTACCCTTCGCGGCTCGGCTCCGGTAGGTGCGGCTGCGGCTGCGCGTGTGGGCCGGTGTCCTGCCTGCGGGTGCGTTGTGGCCGCAGTTCCCCGCGCCCCTGTGGCCCGCCGTTCCCGCTGTTACCCACGCTGCGTCGAGAGGCTGCTGTCCAGGGCGGTCATCAGCAGGTCGGCGTTGATCGCCGCGCCCACACGGTAGCCGCGGCTGGCCGCGTTCACCACCTGCTCGGCGAACCCGCTCGCGTTGCCCGCCGCCCACAGGCCGGGCACGCTCGTCAGGCCCCGCTCGTCGATCACCGGGTAGGCGCCGAACGGCGTCTCACGCAGTTCGGCGCCGAGCCGGATCAGCAGCTCGTTGCGGGGGACGGCGCGTGGGGCGACGTACAGCACCTCGCGGTCGTGGACCGTGCCGTTTGCCAGCCGCACCCCGGTGAGCCGGTCGCCGTCGACGACGAGCCCCGCGACCTCGCCGGGCACCACCGCGACCCCGGCGGCTGCCAGCCGGCGCAGGTCGTCGTCGCTCAGCTCCGCCTCCCGCACCCGGTGCAGGAAGAACCGCACGTCCTTGGACCACTGCGTGACCATCAGCGCCTGGTGGACGCTCAGCGGGGAGGCGGCCAGCACCCCGGTCGGCCGGTCGCGCAGCTCCCAGCCGTGGCAGTACGGGCAGTGGACCACGTCCCGGCCGAACCGCTCGGCCACCCCCGGCACCGGCGGCAGCTCGTCCTTCAGGCCCGTCGCGATCACCAGGTGCGGGGCCCGTACGGTCCCGCCGCCCGCGAGCACGGCGGTGAACTCCGCGCCGTGCCCCTCGGCGCCGTCCCTCTCCACGTCCAGCACCCGCTCCCGGACCAGCTTCACCCCGTACCGGGCGATCTCCTCCCGGCCGGCGGCCAGGAACTCGGCGGGGGACATGCCGTCCCGGGACAGAAAGCCCTGCATGTGCGCGGACGGCGCGTTGCGCGGCTCGCCGGCGTCCACGACCAGCGTGCGGCGCCGGGCCCGGCCCAGGACCAGCGCGGCGGACAGGCCGGCCGCACCACCTCCGACGACGATCGCCTCGTACTTCTCGGTCACAGTGACCACCTCCACGCCCGACGGTCGCCCGCCCGGGGCGCGATTGACAAACCTGTTTGCCGAAACTGCAATATCGGTATGACGACCGACGACGTTCTCGCGGAGGTGGGTCCCCGGCTGCGGCGGATCCGCAAGGAGCGGGAGGTGACCCTGGCGGCGCTGTCCGAGGCCACGGGCATCTCCGTCAGCACGCTCTCCCGGCTTGAGTCGGGCCTGCGCAAGCCCGGCCTGGAGCTGCTGCTGCCGATCGCCCAGGCGCACCAGGTCCCGCTCGACGAGCTGGTCGGCGCCCCGCCGGTCGGCGACCCGCGGGTGCGGGCGAGGCCGCTGAAGCGGCACGGCCGCACGTTCTGGCCGCTGACCCGCCAGCCGGGCGGCCTCCAGGCCTTCAAGGTCGTCGAACCCCGGCGCAGGCAGGAGCCGGAGCCGCGCATCCACGAGGGCTACGAGTGGCTGTACGTGCTGTCCGGGCGGCTGCGGCTGGTGCTGGGCGCGCACGACGTCGTGCTGTCGGCCGGGGAGGCGGCCGAGTTCGACACCCGGGTGCCGCACTGGTTCGGGTCGACGGGGGAGGGCCCGGTGGAGTTCCTCAGCCTGTTCGGTCCGCAGGGGGAGCGGATGCACGTACGGGCGCGGCCCCGGCAGACGTGATGCGCGTGACGGTTCCCCGATCGGCAAGCGACCGCTTAGTATGCCGTCGGAACCCGGTCAGACGAAGCAGTCCCGTGGAGGCCCCGCATGCAGGCATGGCAAGTGCACGAGAACGGCGAGCCGAGCGAGGTGATGCGCCTGGCGGAGGTGGAGCCGCCCACGCCCGGTGACGGCCAGGTGCGCCTGCGCGTGCGTGCCGCGAACATCAACTTCCCGGACGCGCTGCTGTGCCGCGGCCAGTACCAGGTGCGCCCGCCCCTTCCGTTCACGCCGGGCGTGGAGATCTGCGGCGAGACGGAGGACGGCCGCCGGGTGATCGCCAACCCCGCGCTGCCGCACGGCGGCTTCGCCGAGTACGCCCTCGCCGACGCCCGCGCCCTGCTGCCCGCGCCCGAGTCGCTGGACGACGCCGAGGCCGCAGCGCTGCACATCGGCTACCAGACGGGCTGGTTCGGCCTGCACCGCCGGGCCCACCTGGAGGCGGGCGAGACGCTGCTGGTGCACGCCGCGGCCGGCGGCGTGGGCAGCGCCGCCGTACAGCTCGGCAAGGCGGCCGGCGCCACCGTCATCGGCGTGGTCGGTGGCGCCGACAAGGCCGCCGTCGCCCGCGAGCTGGGCTGCGACGTGGTCGTGGACCGGCGCGGCGAGGACGTCATCGCGGCCGTGAAGGAGGCCACCGGCGGCCGGGGCGTCGACGTGATCTACGACCCCGTCGGCGGCGAGGCCTACGCGCAGTCCGCCAAGCTCGTCGCCTTCGAGGGCCGCATCGTCGTCGTCGGCTTCGCGAGCGGCACCATCCCGAGCCCGGCGCTCAATCACGCGCTGGTGAAGAACTACGCGATCCTCGGCCTCCACTGGGGCCTGTACAACACCAAGAACCCGAAGCTGATCCAGCACTGCCACGAGCAGCTCACCGGGCTGGCCGCGCGGGGCGCGATCAAGCCGCTGGTGAGCGAGCGGGTGCGGCTCGACGAGGCCGCCGCCGCCGTGCAGAAGGTGGCCGACGGCCGGTCCACCGGCCGGATCGCCGTGGTCATGGAGGAGGCAGCATGATCGACGCCGGCGAACTGCGCCGCCGCACCCAGGAGTTCCTGACCGAGCATCCCCCCGCCCGCACCGAGCGCCTGGACTTCCTGCGGGCCCGCTTCGACGCGGGCCTCGCCTGGGTCCACTACCCGGAAGGACTCGGCGGACTGGGCGCGCCCCGCCATCTGCAGGCCGTCGTGGACGCCGAGCTGGAGGCCGCGGGCGCGCCCGACAACGACGCGCGCCGCAACGGCATCGGGCTCGGCATGGCGGCGCCGACCATCCTGAAGTACGGCACGGAGGAGCAGAAGCAGCGCTATCTGCGGCCGCTGTGGACGGGGGAGGAGGTCTGGTGCCAGCTGTTCAGCGAGCCCGGCGCCGGCTCCGACCTCGCCGCGCTCGGTACCCGGGCCGTCCGTGAGGGCGACGACTGGGTGGTCAACGGGCAGAAGGTGTGGACGTCCGGCGCCCACAACGCCCGCTGGGCCATCCTCATCGCGCGCACCGACCCGAGCGTGCCCAAGCACGCCGGCATCACCTACTTCCTCTGCGACATGACGGACCCCGGCGTCGAGGTCCGGCCGCTGCGCCAGATCACCGGCGAGGCCGAGTTCAACGAGGTCTTCCTCACCGACGTCCGCATCCCCGACTCCTGCCGCCTCGGCGAGGTCGGCAACGGCTGGCGGGTCGCCCAGACCACGCTGAACAACGAGCGCGTGGCCATCGGCGGCATGCGGCTGCCCCGCGAGGGCGGCATGATCGGACCCGTCGCGAAGACCTGGCGCGAGCGCCCCGAGCTGCGCACCCACGACCTGCACCAGCGGCTGCTGAAGCTGTGGGTCGAGTCCGAGGTCTCCCGGCTCACCGCCGAACGTCTGCGCCAGCAGCTCGTCGCGGGGCAGCCCGGCTACGAGGGCTCCGGCATGAAGCTCGCCTTCGCCCGCCTCAACCAGGAGATCAGCGGCCTGGAGGTGGAGCTGCGCGGCGAGGAGGGCCTGTTGTACGACGACTGGACCATGCGCCGCCCCGAACTGGTCGACTTCACCGGCCGCGACGCCGGATACCGCTATCTGCGCGCCAAGGGGAACAGCATCGAGGGCGGGACCAGCGAGGTCCTGCTGAACATCGTCGCCGAGCGCGTCCTGGGCCTGCCCGCCGAGCCGCGCACCGACAAGGACGTCGCCTGGAAGGACCTCGCCCGATGACGGACCTGCTGTACTCCGAGGAGGAGGAGGCGCTGCGCGCCGCCGTCCGCGACCTGCTCGCGGACCACTGCGCCCCGGCCGACGTGATCACCCGCACCGAGTCGGGGACCCCGCACGACCTCGCCCTGTGGAAGCTGCTCGCCGACGGCATGGGTCTCGCCGGTCTCCTGGTCCCCGAGGAGCAGGGCGGCCAGGGCGCCTCCCACCGGGAAGTCGCCGTCGTCCTGGAGGAGCTGGGCCGGGCGGTGGCCCCCGTGCCCTACCTCACCAGTGCGGTCGTCGCCACCGAGGCCGTGCTCGCCTGCGGCGACGCGCAGCTGCTCGGACAGCTGGCCTCCGGGCGCACCATCGGCGCCCTGGCGGTCGGGCTGCACACGGCACCGGGCGCCGCCGTCACGTCCGCGCGGGTCGAGAACGGCACCCTGCACGGGGAACTGACCGGCGTCGCCGACGCGGCCGTCGCGGACGTGCTGCTGGTTCCGGCCGACGACGCGGGCCTGTACGCCGTCGCCCGTGACGCGGTGACGATCACCCCGCAGGTCGCCCTGGACCTCACCCGGCCGCTCGTCACCGTCACCCTCGACGGTGTGGCCGGCAGGCGCATCGGCGACGCCGAACCCGCCGTACGCCGGGCCCTGCGCGCCGCCGCCGGACTGCTCGCCTCCGAGCAACTGGGCGTCGCCGACTGGGCGCTGACCGAGACGGTCCGCTATCTGAAGGAGCGCAAGCAGTTCAACCGGCCGGTCGGCGGCTTCCAGGCGCTCAAGCACCGGCTGGCCCAGCTGTGGCTGGAGGTCGTGAACCTCCGGGCCGCCGCCCGGGCCGCCGCGGACGCCCTGGCCACCGGCGAGGACACCGACGTCTCGGTCGCCGTCGCCCAGGCGTACGCCTCGCCCGTCGCCGTCCACGCCGCCGAGGAGGGGCTGCAGCTGCACGGCGGGATCGGCATGACCTGGGAACACCCGGTGCACCTGTATCTGAAGCGGGCCAAGGCCGACTCGATCGCCTACGGCACCGCGGGCGCCCACCGCGAGGCCCTGGCCGCCCTGGTCGACCTCCAGGCGCCCTGACCCACGGCGCACAAGAGCCCGCCTCACGCGGGGCGGGCTCTTGTACGCGCGCAACCGGTGATGTGAATACAGGGCCACCTTCCCGCGAGGCGCGAGGCGGACGCCCTGTGGCTCACCACCGGCGGCCTCCCCGGCCCGCGGGCCTTCCTGGACGCCCGCCCCTCCGCGTAACACCACACGATCGGAGGACATGTCAGCCGCCCGGACGGCCCCTCCGCTACGCCACACTTGCGGCCGGACGCCGCTCGTGGGCGTGGCGGAGGAGGTTCCCGATGGCAATTTCCATCTCTGCGGTACTGCTGCTCCTGATCCTGGCCGTGATCTTCATGCGCAACGGCGCCCTGAAGATCTCCCACGCCCTGGTCTGCATGCTGCTCGGCTTCTACCTGGCCGGCACGGGCATGGCGCCCACCATCCACAGCGGGCTCACCGCGACGGCCGACCTGGTGAGCAGCCTGCGGCCCTGAGGCGGGCCGGCCGGCTCAGCCGGTCTCGAAGACGCCGACCCCGTTCGCGACGGGCCGCTCGGCGCCGCCGCTCGGGTGGTTGCGCACCGTCACGGAGGCCGCGCCCGGGTCCCGGCTGACCAGCTCGCTCGAGCCGCCGCCGTCGAGGTTGAACGCGTCGGCCGCGCCCAGGGAGCGCATGGCCGCCGCCTCCTCGGCGACCGTCATTCCGCTCCGGTAGGCCGCGGCCCCGTCCAGCACCAGGATCAGCAGCTGCCGGCCGCCGCTCCGGAAGCCGACCACCGTGCGCACCGTCGAGGTGACGTCGTCCAGCCCGGGCAGCGCCCTGCCGTCGCGCAGCACCGGGAAACCGCCGATGGCGAATGCGTACGGAACCCTGGACGCGGCCGCGACCAGCGTGTGGGTGACGGTCACCGGGTCGCCGACCGCCAGCTTGCGCAGCCGTCGCGCGCCCTCCTCGCGGCCCAGCAGGACCGTGGTCCCCGCGGGGATCGAGCCGCTGCCCGGGGTGCCGGACGCGGAGACCACCCGGCCGCCTCGCACCTTCACCTCGTAGGTGTCGGTGCTGCACCCCGCCGCCCGGTTCGTGTCGGTGCCGCAGGCGGCGCGCATCCGTGAGGCGCTGCCCCAGCGGGAGGTGAAGGCGCCGACGGAGTTCTCCGGGAGCGCGTACTGGTTGAGGCCCCTGAGCGGCAGCCGCCCCTGCGGTGTGCTCACCGAGCCGGCGAGCGAGAGGCGGTCCATGCGGGCCCGCCGGTCTGTGCCCACACCGAAGACGTCCCGAGTGTCCGTGCCCGGCGGCAGCGCGGGCCCGAACCGCTGGCCGTCCGGCACCGCCGCCTTGAGGACCTGCCCGTCCGCGACGGCCGGCCCGACGGACGCGCCGGTGGCCTCGACGCCCGGGTGCTGCGCCTCGGTGATGTCGAAGAAGTCCCCGTTCACGCCCGCGACCGCCCCGGCGGAGTCCGCCAGCCGGGAGACCGTGGCCCGGGCCGCCACCGCGCCTGGGTGCAGCAGGCCGACGCGGACGTGCGGATCGGCCAGGTCGATCGTGAGCAGATGGTCGTGCGCCGTGCCCGCCGCGGTGCGCACGTCGAACTGCCGGTAGGTGACGCCCGGCGCGATCCGCTGGCCGGCGGGTGCGGCGCCGGCCGGCGCCGCACCCGCCACAGCCGCGCCGACGAGCACGCCGAACGCCGTGGCCACCGTGAGAACCGCTCTGCCCGCTGCCGAACGTGTGTGACGTCTCGCCACCGCACTCCCCCTGGAGGTCCGTCAACTGCCCTTGTTTTCAAGGGCAGTGGAGCAGACCGGAGGCGGCGGGCGGGCGGACTAGGCGTCGACTACGCGAGAACGAGTGAGAAAACGCACTCCCTCGGGTGCTTCGAGGGAGAATCCGCTGCCGCGCCCGGGGACGACGTCCACGATCAGCCGGGTGTGGCTCCATGCCTCGTACTGGCTGCGGGACATCCAGAAGGTGACGGGCTCCGCCACGCCCGCCACGGACAGCTCGGCCAGCAGCACGTCGGAGCCGCCGGTGCGGAACTCGCCGTCCGGGTAGCACATGGGCGCGCTGCCGTCGCAGCAGCCGCCGGACTGGTGGAACATCAGCGGACCGTGCTCGGCGCGCAGCCGGCGCACCAGGTCCGCGGCACGCGGGGTGAGTTCGACGCGGGGGACTTCCTCTTCCATGGGCACCGTCCACAAGAGCCGGGGTCGGGACCCGCCCCAGTCTCACCGGTCGTCGGCGGTCCGTCCAGAACGCGTCCTCGCCGCCCGCCCGGTCGGCGAGGGCCGACGCCGACCGCGTGTCCGTCCGGGTCCCGGACGGAGAACCGGCGCACGCCCCGCTCCTCGTCGGCCGGCGGATGCATGATCCGCGCGCCGCGCTCCCGCATCGCCGCGTACGCCGCGTCGATGCTCACGTCCGGGGTGACCGGGGCAGCGCGGTCCTCCGTTACGACGCTCGGCCGGCGGCCCGGTCCGCGGGGAAGGCGGGCATCACCACCCGGCCGAGGTCCACGACCGCCTCGCGCCCCGGGGCTCACCGCGCGGGTTCACCGCGGGGAACGGCGCCGTTCGCGGCGTGCCCGGCGGGCCTCGATCAGCAGGGGCAGCATCGACAGCACGACGACCACGGCGACCAGTGGCAGCAGATAGTCGTCGACGTGGGGGACGGAGGCACCGAGGGTGTATCCGGCCAGGACGAGGAACTGCGACCAGAGCACCCCGCCCACGCACTGCCACACGGTGAAGGTCCGCGTGGGCACCCCGAGCGCACCGGCCACCGGGTGCAGGACCGTCCGCAGCAGCGGCACGAACCGGCCGATCACCAGCGCCTTGCCGTAGCCGTACCGAGCCAGCAGCTCCTCGGCCCGGACCGCCGCCGACTTCAGCCGCTTGCTGGACGAGCGTGCCAGCAGGGCCCGGCCGCCGTGCCGGCCGATCAGATAGCCCACCTGGCCGCCGGCCACCGCCCCGACGGCCGCGCACAGCAGCACCTGCCACAGCGCCAGCCGGGGCGGCTGGCCGGCGCTGCCCGCGCACAGCACGCCGGCCGGGAACAGCAGCGTGTCGCCGGGCAGGAAGAAGCCGACGATCAGGAGGCCCGACTCCGCGAAGATCACCACCAGCACACCGAGTGCGCCGAAGGCGGCCAGCACCGAGGTGCTGTTCATCGGGTTGACGGCGATCACCGGCCGGACCTCCTGGCGTCCTCGCGAGGCTGCTGCTCACCAGGATCCCGTGCCCAGCGGCGCTGCGCCTGCGCCCTGTCACGGGGAACCGCCGGCAACGGGCCGGGGCAGCGCCGAGGGCTACGTCGGGCGAAGGGTCAGCGTGAAGGGCGCCCGCCGGGCCTCAACCCGGCGAGCGCCCTTCGGGGGCGTGGCGAGCCCCCGGCCGCTAGGGCCGCTGCCGACGGTCCGGTGTCCGGCGGGCGGGCTCGATCTCCTCGGACCCGATCTCCTCGGACCCGAGGTCGTCGGACCCGATCTCCTCGGACCCGAGGTCGTCGGACCCGAGGTCGTCGGACGTGGTGTCCACCGCTACGGGATCGAGGACGTGATCGCCGTACAGGTCCTGGAGCCAGTTGATCTGGTAGACGGTGTCCAGGTACCGCTCGCCGAGGTCCGGCGCGATCGCCACCGCGGTCAGGCCGTGGGTGTCGTGCCGGGCCAGCCAGTCCGTGGCTCCGCTGACCACCGTCCCGGTGGAGCCGCCGAACAGGTAGCCCCGTCTGGCCAGGCGGTGGCACGTCCGGATGGTGTCGGCCTCCTCCACCCGGACCACCTCGTCCACGAAGGACTCGTCCAGCAGCGGTGGGCGCATGCTCATGCCCAGGCCGGGGATCATCCGGCGGCCGGGCTCGCCGCCGAAGGCCACGGAGCCCACGCTGTCCACGGCGACGATCCGCACCGGCCGGTGCCACTGCCGGAAATAGCGTGCGCAGCCCATCAGGGTGCCGGTGGTGCCCGCACCGATGAACAGGACGTCCAGGCCCGGGAACTCCCCGGCGATCTCCGGGGCCGTCGTGCGGTAGTGCGACCGCCAGTTGCCCGGGTTGGTGTACTGGCTGAGCCAGACGTACCGCTTGTCGGAGTCGCACAGCCCGCGGACGTACTCGATCCGCGTGCCGAGGAAGCCACCGTTGGAGTCCTGGTCGGCGATGATGTGCACCTCGCTGCCGAGGGCCTCCATCAGCAGCCTGGTCGACAGGTTGCAACGGGAGTCCGTCACACACAGAAACCGGTACCCCTTGCTCGCGGCGATCATGCTGAGCGCGACACCGAGGTTCCCCGAGGAGGATTCGACGAGAATGGAATCCGGCGTCAGAACTCCGTCACGCTCGGCGCTCTCCACCATCTCGTTCGCGGCCTTCAGTTTGATGGAGCCGGCGAAGTTGAAGCCCTCGCACTTCAGGAAGAGGGGGTGTCCGCAGATCGACTGCAGGTCGACGAAGAGGTGACCCTCGTTGAAGGCGTAGGGTGCGGAAATGACAGGCACGGCGGGCCTCCTGGTGCCAGGCCGAGGAACGGCCTCAGCCGTAGCGGCGCAGGTCGTGGAAGAAGTCGTCGATGAGGCGGAGGTCACCCGCCCGGGATACTTCGTCGTAGACGTACTTGCCGACGGCGAGGTCGAGGACACCGAGTCCGAACGGAGAGAAGATCACCGGCCGGTCGGTCGGCGGGGCGGCTCTCCCGAGCATCACGTCGTTGAGCGTGCCGTTCAGGAAGTCGCGGTCGCCGGTGCGCTGTTCGACCAGATGCGGCGACGTGTCGGCCTTGAGGCAGTGCTCGACGTCGTCGACGAAGTTGGCCGAGGCGAGCAGGACCTCGGGGGCGAGGTCCCGCAGGGACACGTGGAGCACCAGCGGGTTGTGGGAGAACCACGCCGGGTCGGTGACATGGGGCTTGCCCGCCACGGTGGCGAAGACCACGAGGTCGCTGGAGCGGACCAGGTCCTCGGCGCTGTCGTGAACGGTGACCTGCCCGGCGGCGCCGGCCTGGCGCAGATAGCCGCTGAAGCCCTCGGCGCTGTCGGCGGACACGTCATGCACGCCGATCGCGTCGAACGTCCAGCCGGTCCCGGCCAGGAAGGTGTGGATGTACCGCGCGATCAGCCCCGTGCCGAAGAACCCGACCCGGCTGGGGCGGGTCCGGCCGCGGCTGAGCCAGTCGGCCGCCAGCGCGGCGGACGCCGCGGTCCTGGTGGCGCTGATGATGGAGCTCTCCAGACAGGCGAACGGATAGCCGGTCACCGGGTCGTTGAGGATGAGCACGGCGGAGGCCCGCGGCAGCCCCGCGCGCACGTTCTCCGGGAAGCTGGAGATCCACTTCACGCCGTCCACGTGGACCGACCCGCCGATGGAGGCCGGCAGCGCGATGATCCGCGCCGTGGGGCGGTCGGGGAAGCGCAGGAAGTACGACGGCGGGTTCACCGAGTCCCCGGCGCCGTGCAGCCGGTACGTGGCCTCGACGAGTTCCACGAGTTCCTTCTCGTGCCCGCTCAGCGCCTGCTGCACCTGCTCGCCGGAGATCACGGCGAACGTCGGCGTGGAGGGCCGTCCGGACGCGGCCGGCTGAGTGGCGGTCGACAGCACGTCGGTCATCGCTCGCTCGCCTCCTTCGCCGGGCTGCCGTCGGCCAGACGGCGGGGATCGGCCATGCCGACCAGCACCTGCCGCTCTCCGGTGAAGGGCTCCCTGCTGTGCGCGGTGCGGATGTTGTCCACCAGCAGCAGATCGCCGGCCTGCCAGGGCTCGCGCCGGGTGTGCGCCTCGTAGGTGCTGTTGAGCTGCTCCACGACGTCCTCGCCGATCGGACTTCCGTCGCCGTAGCGGGTGTTGAACGGCAGTCCGTCCGCGCCGTACTCGTCCACCAGGTACTCGCGCACCTCGGGGGCCAGGGTCCACTCGTTGAGGAAGGCGATCTGGTTGAACCAGCAGCGCCGGCCCGAGACCGGGTGCCGTACGACGGCGCTGCGGCGCTGCTCGGTGTACAGCGACCCGTCGGGCCGCCAGGTGAAGTCGATGGCGTGCGCCCGGCAGTACTGTTCGATCTCGGCGCGGTCGCCGGTGCCGAACGACTCCTCCAGGGTCGCGCCGATCTCCTCGTTGTAGGTGCGGGTCAGCAGCCAGCCCTCACGCTCGAACCGCTCGGTGAGCGCGGCGGGCAGTGCCTGCAGCACCTCTTCGGCGTCGGCCACGGCCGTCGCCCCGCCGTCCTCCGGAGGGGTGAGGCACGCGAACAGCATCAGGCCGGGCACGTCCAGCGTGTAACTCAGCTCGTGGTGCATGCACATCGGCTGGTTGGCCGGCCAGGCCGTGGAGGAGTACACCCCCCGGCCGTGGGCCTCGCGGGGCGCGAACGCCTCCCTCTCGGTCATCAGCTCACCGGCGAGCGCGGCGAAGACGGCACCGACCTGGTCCGCGTCCCGCAGTCCGAGCCCGCGGACGACCAGCGCCCCGTGCTCGGTGACCTGCGCGCGCAGCGCCTCGCGGTACTCGGCGGCCCAACCCGGGGCGTCGCCCGGGGGGCCGACGCGCAGCAGCGCGGGTCTGTGCGGCCGCAGCTCCACCTCGAGCGGTGCTGCCAGGGATGAGAACGGCATTTCGGTTTCCTTTCGGTTGCCCGTCCGGGGGTTGGGCGGGGCTCAGGACGTGGCCATGGGTGCGGTGGCACGCAGCACGGCCTGCGCGGCCTCGGCCGGACGGGTGCGCGGGAAGTAGTGGCCTCCGTCGGCGAGTTCGTGCAGTTCGACCTGGTCGGCCACGAGCAGCCAGTCCCGGTGGTGCTCGGTGTGCCCGGTGGTGTGCGGGTCGTCGGCCGCGACGACCACCGTGACCGGCGCGGTCAGCTTCGCCCTGGGTGGGTGGTCCAGGGCCGCGCAGAAGTAGCGGTGCGCGGACACGCAGTCGTGCCGGTACACGGCGCCGATGTGCTCGGCGTGCCGCGCGTTCAGTTCGGCGAGTTCGGTGTAGCCGCTGTCCGCGGCGAGCCGGGCGGCGATCTCCGTGTCACTCAGGCTCGTCAGTTCGTCGACGGCGGCGCGCCGGTCGGCCGCGGTGCCCAGCAGTTGCGCACCGACGAACACCCGCGTCACCTCCACGCCTCGCTCCTGCAGCCGCCGGGCCGTCTCGATGGCCGGGGCGGCGCCCGACGAGTGGCCCCACAGCATGACCCGGGTCAGGCCGCGCGCGCCGATCTCGTCGGCGACCCGCTCGGCGACCTGCTCGATCGACGCGAACGGCTCCTGGTGCGCGGCCAGGTCGTGCCCGGGCAGGTCCACCGCGAGCACCGCCAGGCCGCCGTCCGCCAAGGCGCCCGCCATCGGCCGGTAGTTGACCGCGTTGCCGCCCGCGTACGGGAAGCACACCAGCGCGCCCTGCGGCCTGCCGTCCGCCTCCGACAGCGGCTGGAGCAGTTCCGCGTGCCGGCGTCGCGCGCCGTCGAGCAGGGCGGCCAGGTCGGCGAACACCGGGTTGCGGGTGATCTCCTTGAGGGACACGGCACGGTCCAGCGCGACGGTGAGTTTGACCGCCGTCAAAGAGGTGCCGCCGGAGTCGAAGAAGTGGTCCGTGCGGCGGATCTGCTGCTCGGTCACGCCCAGCACCGTGGCCCAGGCCGCGGCCAGCCTCCGCTCGGCCGGGTTGAGCGGGGCGTCGCCCTCGCCCTCGGCCGTGGCGCTGTCGGCGGCCGGTGCCATCTGTTCGGCCAGTCCGGTCAGGGCCTTGCGGTCGATCTTCCCGTTGGCGGTCAGCGGGAGGGTGTCCTGCCAGTGGAAGGCCGAGGGCACCATGTAGGCGGGCAGCACCGAGCCGAGCGCCTCGCGCAGCACCTCCGGGTCCAGGCGCCTGCCGGTGTGGAACGCGATCAGGTGCTTGCTCCCGCCGGCCCGCTCGGCGACGACCACCGCGGCGTCCCGCACGCCGTCCACCCGCAGCAGCGAGTTCTCGATCTCACCGATCTCGATGCGGAAGCCGCGGATCTTGACCTGGTTGTCGCGGCGGCCCAGGAACTCCAGCTTGCCGCCGGGGTGCCAGCGGCCCCAGTCACCGCCCAGGTAGAGCCGCTCGCCGGGCCGGTACGGGTCCGTGCGGTAGGCCTCCCGGGTCCGTTCGGGGTCGTTGACGTAGCCGCGGCCCACGCAGACACCGGAGAAGGCGATCAGCCCGGGGGCGCCGAGCGGCACCAGCGACAGCTGCTCGTCCACGACGTAGACGCGCACGTTGTTCACCGCCCGGCCCAGCAGGACCCGGTCGGGCACCCGGTCCAGGACCTCGTGGTTGGTGTCGTCCGACGTCTCCGTCAGCCCATAGGCGTTGAGCAGTTTGACATCGGGCTGAACCGCGAACCAGCGCTGGACCAGCTCGCGTTTGAGCGCCTCACCGGTCACCGACACGCAGCGCAGGTCGGGCAGTGCGCGCGGGTGCTGTTCCAGGTACGAGACCACGACCTCCAGGTAGGAGGGCACGACTTGCGCCACGGCGACCCGGCCGCGCACCAGCGTGTCCAGGAACCGCTCGACGTCCGTGATCACGTCCTGTTCGACCAGCAGGGTCCGCCCGCCGACCAGCAGAGCGGAGATCAACTGCCACAGGGAGATGTCGAAGCACTGCGGGGCCGTCTGCGCCACCACGGAGCCCTCGCCGATCCCCAAGTCGTCGATCTTGGCGTGGAGGTGGTTGAGCATGCCCGCGTGCTCGCACATCGCGCCCTTGGGCGCGCCGGTGGAGCCGGACGTGAAGTAGATGTAGGCCAACTGGCCGGAGTCGACCGGGACGCCCAGGTCGCCGTCGGCGTGCGGCTCCGCGTACGCCGTGCCGACGGGCAGCTTCTCGATTCCCGGCAGTGTGGCCAGCGCCTGGTCGAGGGTGCCGGTGCTGCCGGATTCGGTCAGGACCAGCCGGCAGCCCGCGCGGGACAGCGTCGCCGCGATGCGGCCGGGCGGGAAGTGCGGCTCGATCGGCAGGTAGGCGCCGCCCGCCTTGAACACGGCCAGCGTCGCCGCGAGCCAGTCGAGGTTGCGCTCGGTGACGACGGCGACCACGCCCTCGCGGTCCAGTCCCCGGTCCAGCAGGGCCCGAGCCAGCCGGTTCGCGCGCCGGTTGAGCTCGTCGTACGTCCACTCCTGCCCGCCGTGCGCGGCCGCCACCGCGTGCGGGTGCGCCCGTACCCGCTGCTCGAACAGTTCATGCGCCCGCGCGTCCGGCAGGGGCCGGCGGGGACCGGCGAGCCCTTCCAGTTGCTCGCGCACCTCGTCGGCGGACAGCAGGCTCTGCCGTGCGTGGTCGGCGCCCGGATCGGCCGCCATCAGCCGGAGCGCGGTCACGTGGTAACCGGCGATCCGGGCCGCGGCCGCCGCGTCCAGCACGTCCCTGCGGTACCGCAGGCGAAGGATCAGGTGCCCGCCGAGGTCGGACCAGCGCACATGCAGGACACCGTCGTCGGCATGGGCCTCGGCGGCCCCCAGCGGGCCGAACACGACCTCGTACGGCGGCTCCGTCATCCCCAGTTCGCGCCGCAGCTTCTCCACCGGGAACTCCCGGTGCGCCAGCACCTGCGCCTCGGCGTGCTCGGCGGCCTCCAGCAGGGCCTGCCAGGAGCCGGGTGGCACGGCCAGCCGGCACGGCAGCGGCTCGCCCCGCACCCCGGTGGTGTACCCCGTCACCACCTCCGGCTCGCCGGACAGCACGGCCAGCACCTTGGCGTGTGCGGCCAGCAGCAGCGCGCTGACCGGCACTCCCCGGCGCCGGACCAGGCCGCGCACCGCCTCGGCGACGTCGGCGGGCACCGGCGTCTCGTGCTCGGCCGCTCCCGGAGCCGGCTCCCTGACCCACCGCGGCACCGTGGTGACACCGCCGGCGGTCAGCGCACGGCTCCAGAACTCACGGTCCGCTTCCACGTGCGTTCCCATCGAATGGCCTTCCTCAACTCACGTTCGCCGCAGCGGCGTCGGCCGCTGCCGTTGTCCGCCCGGTGCCGATGGACCTGCTGCCGGTCTCCGGCATCTCCACCGCGGGGTTGCCGCCCCACCGGGCGTTCGGGGGCACTTCCTCGCCCTTCATGAGGAAGGAGTCGGGTGCGAGCACCGAGCCGTCGCCCATGGTCACGCCGTAGTGCACATGGGCGGCGACGCCGAGCGTGCAGCCCGTACCGAGCGTGCTGCCGTCGGACTTGAAGGTGCCGTCCTCCTGCGAGTGGCACTGGATCTTGCTTCCGGCGTTGAGGGTGCACTCGTCACCGATGGTGGTGAGCGTCCGCTCGGTCAGGTAGCAGCCGTCGTCGAACACCCGGCGGCCGATGCGCACGCCCAGCAGCCGCCAGATCAGGCTCTTGAAGGGGGTTCCGTTGAACAGGTCGAGGAAGTGGTCCGGCACCTTCCACAGCCGCTCGTGCCACCAGAAGTAGGGGTCGTAGATGGAGCAGAGCTGCGGGCTCAGCGCGCGGAACCGGCCGATGCAGCGCTCCACCAGGACGAAGTACGCGGCGGAGAAGCCCAGCGTGAAGGCCAGGTATCCCCCTATCACCAGGTTCCCGGCCGTGCCGTAGAGGTCCACGGAGACGAGGCCGAACAGGGTGAGTGCGAAGGTGTGCAGCCACCGCGCGAGCAGC
The DNA here is from genome assembly GCF_047340315.1 of Streptomyces sp. AF1A. Classification (NCBI taxonomy): domain Bacteria; kingdom Bacillati; phylum Actinomycetota; class Actinomycetes; order Kitasatosporales; family Streptomycetaceae; genus Streptomyces; species Streptomyces sp. AF1A. The sequence goes on along the minus strand of NZ_JBLEBI010000014.1, from coordinate 13,202 downwards.
ATGAGCGTCATCGAGCGCAGGTTGTAACGGTTCTTCGCGGAGAGCCGGTTGCGCAGCTCGTCGCCGGTCCGGAGGTGGTCGAACCGCGTGTCGCGGTCCACCGATCGCGGGATCTCGAAGCACGGTGAGCCGAGCAGACCCACGCCCTCGCGGACCTCCCCGTCGAGGGGAACCATCACCTTCGTCGCGAGCAGGCAGTTCCCACCGGTCCTGCCGCCCGCCGGGTAGGCGATGTTGTTGCCGAGGAAGTTGTGCGGCCCGATCGAGACCCGGGAGAGCTTGAAGGAGGTGCTGGAGAAGTCCGCGTTGATGACGGACAGTCCGTCGGCCACCATCGTGCCGCTGCCCACGGACACCAACAGCGGTGTCTCGTGCTGGACTTCGGTACCGAAGTTCGAGCCGGTCTGCTCGACGTGCGACAGGTCGTATCCGAGCCCGCGGAGATAGTGCACGATGTACGAGCTGTCACCGAACAGCCAGGCGAAGAACTTGATGTTCGTCAGCCGGGCGGTCGTCCGCTGCAGCGCGTAGTGGAACCCGTAGAGCGGGTAGACCTTGTCGGGCTTGACGGCCAGGCCCAGCAGGCGCGGCACGGTGTACAGGGCGATCAGGCCCAGCACCAGGAACCCGAAGAACAGCACGGCCGACAGCAGCAGCGCGTCGGGGACCAGTTCCGCCGGGCTCAGCTCCACCGTCTGCGGGTCCAGCCGGCTGCCGATCGCGGGCACCGCGTGGAAGACCATGTACACTCCGCCGACCGCCAGCGGTACGTACAGGAAGAGCGTCTGCAGGAGCATGGTGAGGCTGAACCATGCCCGGCGCCCGGTGCCGCACTTGGCCGGTGCGACCCGTACGTAGTCGACGTCGGTGGGCTCCGCCGGGGATCCGTGCCAGTGCTCGCCGTCGGGGATCGACTGGCCGCGGTGCAGGGCGGAGGAGTGGCCGAGCTGCGCGCCGTCGCCCATCGAGGTGTCGATGTCCAGGACGGTCTTCTCGCCGATGTACACGTCCCGGCCGAGCGTGATCCGGCCGGTCTGGATGCGCCCGGCGTGGGCCCGGTAGCCGAGGAGGAACGAGTCCTTGCGGATCACCGTGCCGGAGCCGATGGTCAGCAGGTCGGTGCAGACGGGGACGGAGGGCGAGAGGATGGTCACCCCCTTGCCGATCCGCGCGCCCAGGGCCCGCAGATACAGCACGAACAGGGGAGTGCCGACGAAGAGGATCATCGGGTTCGCGTGGAGCAGCACCTTGACGAGCCAGAAGCGCAGATATGCAAGGCTCCACACGGGGAACTCGCCCGGTTTCCAGCGGCCGACGAGAAGCCATTTTGCGACGATCGGGAAAACACACAGTGTGATCAGTCCGATGTCTCCGAATACAAGCGCGCGCAGGTAGATGTCGGTCACACCCGAACCGTCGGAGATCCACTCGTACCCCATGGCGGTCGCGAATCCGGAGGCGAGGGAGTAGCACAGGAAGATCAGCAACTGGAGTGTTCCGCACAGGACATGGTTCCAGCGGCCGCTCTTTGCCGGCGGGGCCGGTGGTGTCTCGGGTTCCGGCGCCGGCGTGGCCACCGCTGACTCGGCCGGAGCGGCCTCTGTGAGAGCCGCCGCCAGGCTCCGGATGGTGGGATACCGGTAGATGTCCTTCATGGAGGGGGACGGCAGGTCCTCGCGCTTCCGCACCCGTGCGCAGAACTGGGCCATGACCAGGGAGTTGGCGCCGAGATCGGTGAAGAAGTGACCGTCGACCGGTACTTGCTCCGCGTGTACGACCTCGGCGAGCGCCTGCGCGAGTTTTCTCTCGGTCTCTGTTCCCTGAGGGCCGGAGCCGTTCACCGTGACGGCAGGTGATTCCGGCCCGATTATATCGATCTCGGAGGACTGCTCCACCATTCGATCTCCTGGAAAACGTTCTGGATCGTTCATGCTCATTTCCTGATCACGAACCGCGAGTTCAGTTTGGACAGGGCATCGGCAGATTGCCACTTCGAGTCGATTGCCATGCTTGTGGGAAAGCGTCTATGAGACCGTAGTTTTCGGCCTGGTGCGGGTTGCGATGCGGTACGGATCACCCGAATGGCGGTTCACTCGTGCGGCAGATGGGCGAGTGGAAGAACATGAGTGCGGGAGGTTCTGACCGGGCCTCGGGCACATTCGCCCGGCGAGTACGGCGCGGATATGCCCCCGTGCGGCCGGGCGGAGCGAGGGGCGCGAAAGAAGAGCCGCAGGGGGAAGTCTCGGCACCGCCTTGACGAGGCCGGTGTGCCGGAAGGCCCGGGCGTACGGCGGACGCGGTCAGTAGCGCAGGGCCGTGCCGACCGTCGCGCGGATCTCGCCGCTCAGCTTCCGGTTGCTGCGGGCCGTGCCCGTGCCCGAGGCGCCGGCGGCCACGTCCTTGACGGTCATCACGACCACGTCCAGCAGATTGCCGTTCCTGTCCGTGAAGTTGACCAGGACGGCGAAGGACTTGGCGGAGCCGGCGGTGTTCCTGGCGGTCACCCCGACCGCGGCCCGGCCGTCGCCGCCGATGGTGACCGTGCCGAGCGTCACCTGGTTCTTGGCGTTCACGCCGCCCTTGGCCTCGTCCAGCTCGCGCCTGGCCTGCGCCGAGGCCGAGGCCAGGGCATCGGTTCCGCGGGAGGCGAGGGAGGAGGCGGCGGAGGCGGCCGCCGACGCCGCCTTGCTGACGTCGCCGGACGGGCTACCGGAGTCGCCGGAGCACCCTGCCGCCGTGACCGCGACCAGTGCCGCACCTGCCGCACCCCGTGCCCAGAGCCCTGCCATGACGCGTCTCCCGTGACGACGGAACGAACTGTTCCTCTCAGTGAAGGGTGCGGGTGCGGGCCCCGCACACCGGGTGCGGCGCCCGGGGCGCGCAGGCACCCGAACGGCTGTCCTTCCGTAGCCCTTCCGGCCTGTTCGGACCGCACGGTGCCGGGCGCTCGGTGGGTCGACCGGCGCAGCAGTCGGTCCGTCAGCGACGGACAGGGCGACCGGCCTTCGCGGGGACGATGCGGCCGGGGGCCGGTGCCGTGTGCGCACCTTCGAGGGGCCCGGCTCCTGTCCGCCGGGTGCGGTCGGTCTCGCCGGGCGGGTCCGGCGGCTCTGACGGATAGTGGAGGGGTGGCGGGACCGCGTCCCTGACAGTTCCCCGACCCTCTGGAGGCCCGATGCCCTCTTCACGGTCGCTGGCCGCGCTCACCGGCGTCGCGTTGCTCGCCGTCGCGCTCACTGCGTGCCAGGACAAGGCGTCCGGGATGGTCGAGGCGCGCAACGGCGCGAGGCTCGTGGAGTCCCTCAGCAACCCGCCGACCGAGGGATGCCACACCTTCCGGGAAGGCGTGACCCAGGTCCTCAACCAGACGCAGAGCAACCTGATCCTGTACACGACCCCCGACTGCACCGTCCCGCCGGGCGGAGCGAGCAACTACCTGGACATCGGGGCGTCGGACGTGGCCGTCCCGAGCACCGGGCCGTGGCGCAGCTTCTCCTTCGCGCCCGAGTGACCCCGAGCGAGGCGGCAGGTGCGGCTCACAGGTTGATCATGTGTCCGGCCAGGCCGTGGACGGCCTCCTGGACCGCCTCGCCGAGCGTCGGATGGGCGTGGACGTTGCGGGCGATTTCGTGGACGGTCAGGTCCCACTTCTGCGCCAGGGTCAACTCGGGCAGCAGCTCGGTGACGTCCGGTCCGATGAGGTGCCCGCCGATCAGCTCGCCGTACCGCGCATCGCTGATCAGCTTCACGAAGCCGGCGGCGTCGCCCAGTCCGTGCGCCTTGGCGTTCGCGGTGAACGGGAACGTGGCCACCTTGACGTCGTAACCCAGTTCGCGGGCCTGGGCCTCGGTGTAGCCGAAGCCGGCGATCTGCGGCTGGCAGAAGGTGGCCCGCGGGATCATGGCGTAGTCCAGCTCCATGGTCTCCGCGCCCGCGAGTGTCTCGGCGGCGATCACGCCCATCGCCTCGGCCGCGTGCGCGAGCATCAGCTTCGCGGTGACGTCTCCGATGGCATAGAGGTGCGGCACGTTGGTGCGGCAGCGGCCGTCCACGTCGATCGCGCCGCGCTCGGTGACCCGCACACCGGTGTTCTCCAGCCCGTAGCCGCCCACGTTGGGCGCGAAGCCGAGCGCCTGGAGGACCTTGTCGGCCTCCAGGACCCGCGGGGCGCCGTCCTTGCCGGTGACCGTGACGCGGACGCGGGGGCCGGATTCGTCGATGGAGCCGACGCGGGTGGAGGTGAGCGCCTCGATGCCCAGCCTGCGGTACTGCCTGGCGAGCTCGGCGGAGACATCGGCGTCCTCCAGCGGGGCGAGCCGGTCAAGGAACTCGACGATCGTGACCTTCACCCCGTAGTTGTGCAGGATGTAGGCGAACTCGACGCCGATCGCGCCGGCCCCCGCGATGATGATCGACTCCGGCAGGTCCTCGGCGAGGATCTGCTCCTCGAAGGTGACCACGCGCGAGGTGCGGCGGGTGCCGGGCAGCATCTTGGCCGTGGCGCCGGTGGCGATGACGGCGTGGTCGAACCCGATGGTGCGCGTGTCGCCGTCGAAGCCGGACACCTGCAGGGTGTGGGGGTCGAGGAACGTGCCGTGCCCGTCGATCTCCGTGATCCCGTTCTTCTTCATCAGGTAGTGCACGCCCCTGACCCGGCCGTCGGCCACCTTGCGGCTGCGGCGGAACGCCTCGCCGTAGTCGAAGGAGACCTGTCCGTCGACGCGGATGCCGAAGGTCTTCGCCTCGCGGGTGAAGACGTGCGCCAGCTCGGCGTTGCGCAGCAGGGCCTTGGTCGGGATGCAGCCGACGTTCAGGCAGATGCCGCCCCAGTACTTCCGTTCCACGACGGCGACGCGCTTGCCCAGCTGGGCGGCGCGGATCGCGGCGACGTAGCCACCGGGGCCCGCGCCGAGCACCACCACGTCGAACCGGTCGTCCTGCTCGTCCGTCATCGATGCCTCCTGAGGCGGGACGCGTTCCGACTCCGGCCAGAGGTCCCCGTTCGGAGCCGGCGGCAAACTGCGCCGCTCGCCGCAGTGGCGGACTTCACTCGCGCGGTCCGGTCGCTTCTCGGTCCGGCCCCATCTGGTTTAGTCTTCAACCACTGGGTGCCGTGAGGAGGTCGCACCATGACGGAACTCGGACCGGCCGACACGGTCGGCATCCTGCGGCAGCCCGGCGTGCGGACCCGGCACAGCAGCTCAGGGCTCGGATGGGACCGGCTGTACCTCGCCGCCCAGGAGGAGCAGCCCTACCACGCCGCGTTCGATCCCGCCCCCACGCACCTGGTCATCCTGCACCTCAGCGGCCCCGTCACCGTACGGCGCGGACGGGGCGCGGACCGGCGGTCGGGGACGATCCCGGCCGGTGGGCTCTTCCTGCAGCCGGCCGGCCGCACGCTCGCCGTGGAACTCGGCGGGCGCCTGGAGACGATCCACGCCTACCTCACCGACGAGGCCCTGCGCGACGCCAACGACGGGCGGCCCGTGGAGCTGTCCGAGGAGCTCGGGGCCAGCGATCCCCTCACCGAGCAGCTCATGCTCGCCCTGGAAGGCACGGTGCGCTCCTGGGAGCCCTCGGCCCGCACCTACGCCGACCAGCTCACCGCGATGCTCGCGGCTCAGCTCGTGCGCCGCCACGGGGCCGGCGCGGCACCGCCCGCGCCCGACCGGGCCGGGCTGTCCCGCCGGCAGCTCGCCGCCGTCCGCGAGCTCATGGAGCAACGGCTCGCCGAACCGCTGCCGATCGCGGACCTCGCCGACGCGGCCGCGCTGAGCGCGAGCCAGTTCACGCGGAGGTTCCGGGCGAGCACGGGCAGGTCGCCCCACCAGTTCCTGCTGCGCCTGCGTCTGGACGCCGCGTGCCGGCTGCTGCGCACCGGCTCCGACCCGATCGCCGAGGTGGCCGCCGCCTGCGGGTTCTCCCACCAGGAGCACCTCACCCGGGTGATGCGCGCCCGGCTGGGCACCACCCCGGCCGCGCTGCGCCGCTCCGGCTGAGCGGATACCCCGCGGCCTCGCCTCAGCGCTCCAGCACCAGTGCCAGCGCCTGGCCCACCCCGATGCACAGCGCGGCCAGGCCCGTGCCGCTGCCCGCGGCGGCCAGCTGGTGCGCCACGGCTCCGGTGATGCGCGCGCCCGATGCGCCCAGCGGGTGGCCGATGGCGATGGCGCCGCCGCGCGGGTTGACCACCTCCGGATCGAGCTCGGGAAGCGCGGCCAGGCACGCGAGCACCTGCGCCGCGTAGGCCTCGTTCAGCTCGACGGTGTGCAGGTCGCCGGGCGCGACCGCCGCCTTGCCGAGCACCTTGCGGACGGCGTCGACGGGGCCGAGCCCGAAGTACTGCGGCTCGATGCCCGCCACGGCCGCCGCCCGCACCCGGGCCAGGGGCTCCCGGCCGATCGCCGCGAGCCCGTCCTCGTCGGCGAGCAGCAGCGCGGCCGCCCCGTCGTTGAGCGGCGAGGCGTTGCCCGCCGTGATCGTGCCGTCCGCGACGAAGGCGGGCCTGAGCCGGGCCAGGGCCTGCAGGGAGGTGTCGTCCCGGATGCCCTCGTCGCGGTCCAGGGCCACGCCCCCGACGGGGACGACCTCTCCCGCGTACGCGCCCTCGCGCCAGGCACGTGCGGCGTTGCGGTGGCTGGCCAGGGCGAACGCGTCCTGCGCCTCCCGGGTGACGGCGTGCTTGGCGCCGACGAGCTCCGCGCTCTCGCCGAGCGGGATCGTCCACTGCGCGGGCATCCGCGGGTTCACCATCCGCCAGCCGAGCGTGGTCGAGTACAGCTGTCCGTCCTTCGCCGGGAAGGCCCGCTCCGGCTTCGGCAGCACCCAGGGCGCGCGGCTCATCGACTCCACACCGCCCGCGACCGCGATGGAGGCGTCGCCGAGCGCGATGGCGCGCGCCGCCTGGACGACGGCCTCCATGCCGGATCCGCACAGCCGGTTGACGGTGGCGCCGGGCACGCCGACCGGGAGGCCGGCGAGCAGGACGGCCATGCGGGCCACGTCGCGGTTCTCCTCGCCCGCGCCGTTGGCGTTGCCGAGCAGCACGTCGTCGATGCGCGCGGGGTCCAGGCCGGGGCTGCGGTCGACCAGGGCGCGCAGCACTCCGGCGGCCAGGTCGTCCGGGCGCACGCCCGCCAGGGCGCCGCCGTAACGGCCGAAGGGGGTACGGACGGCGTCGACGACGTACACGTCACGCGGTCGCTCGATCATCGGTCGCTCCCGGCGGGAATGACGAGTGACGGTGTCAGGTCCGCCGCCTGATCGACCGTCACCTGTGGTGCGAGCTCGACGAGTTCGAGCCCTCCGGGCGTGACGTCCAGGACGCACAGGTCGGTGATGATCCGGTCCACGCAGCCCCGGCCCGTGAGTGGCAGCGTGCACTCCTCGACGATCTTGGAGTCGCCGTCCCTCGTCAGGTGCTCCATGAGCACGACCACCCGGCCGGCGCCGTGGACGAGGTCCATCGCACCGCCCATGCCCTTGATCATCCTCCCGGGCACCGCCCAGTTGGCGAGGTCGCCGCGGACCGAGACCTGGAGGGCGCCCAGGACGGCGGTGTCGATGTGGCCGCCGCGGATCATGCCGAAGGACAGTGAGGAGTCGAAGAAGGACGCTCCCGGCCGTACCGTCACCGTCTCCTTGCCCGCGTTGACGAGGTCGGCGTCGACCTCGTCGGGCGCGGGGTACGGGCCGACGCCGAGCAGCCCGTTCTCCGAGTGCAGCACGACGCCGACGCCCTCTGGCAGGAAGTCCGCCACCCGGGTGGGCAGTCCGATGCCCAGGTTGACGTAGTCGCCGTCGCGCAGTTCGCTCGCGGCGCGCGCCGCCATCTCGTCCCTGCTCCAGCTCATCGCTCGCGCACCGTCCTCTTCTCGATTCCCTTGTCGGCCGCCTGCTCGGGGGTCAGCGCCACGACACGCTGCACGAAGACCCCCGGCAGGTGGATCTCGTCCGGGTCGAGCACGCCCGGCTCGACCAGCTCCTCCACCTCGGCGATCGCGATTCGGCCGGCCATGGCGGCCAGGGGGTTGAAGTTGCGGGCCGCGCGGCGGAAGACGAGGTTGCCGTGGCGGTCCCCGCGCGCCGCCCTGACCAGCGCGTAGTCCGTGGTGATGGCGTGCTCCAGGATGTGGTCCACGCCGGCGAAGGTCCGCACCTCCTTGGGCGGCGAGGCCACGGCGACCGAACCGTCCCGCGCGTACCGCCAGGGCAGTCCGCCGTCGGCGACCTGCGTGCCCACGCCCGCCGGGGTGTAGAAGGCCGGGATCCCCGCGCCGCCCGCCCGCAGCCGCTCGGCGAGCGTCCCCTGCGGCGTCAGTTCGACCTCCAGCTCGCCCGCGAGGTACTGGCGGGCGAACTCCTTGTTCTCACCGATGTACGAGCCGGTGACCCGGGCGATGCGGCCCGCGGCCAGCAGCACGCCGAGGCCGCGGCCGTCGACGCCGCAGTTGTTCGACACAACCGTCAGGCCGCTCGCCCCGCTCTCGTACAGGGCGCCGATGAGGACCTCGGGGACACCGCTCAGCCCGAAGCCGCCGACGGCGAAGGACCGTCCGTCCGTCACGTCCGCCAGGGCCTGCCGGGCCGTGGCCACCACCTTGTCCATTCCGCCTCCTCCTACCGGGCCAGCACCCGGCGCAGGGCGCCGAGCAGCTCCTCGCCGGCCGACCGCTCGCTCGCGGGGGCGGTGGCGCGGCGCCAGGCGACATGGCCGTCGGGGCGCACCAGCACCACGCCGTCCTCGGCCGTCTCGCAGACCCGGCTCCACTCGCCGTACGCGTCACGGCAGTCGTCGTCGCCGATGCGCACCACCCGCAGGGGCACGCCGAGCTCCGCCCGGCACGCGCGCGCGGCCGCCTCCCAGACCCCGCCCGACAAGCCGGTCAGCACGGTGAAGGCGCCGGCGCCGACGACGTCCAGGGTGGACAGCCGCTCGCCCCGCCCGTCGACGAGCCACGCGTGCGGCAGTTTCGCGCCGGGGCGGGTGGTCGGCCGCGCCACCAGTTCCGGGTCGTCCTCCCATATTTCGCCCGGGCCGTCGTCGGGCAGCACCGCCGCGGAGACGTAACGCTGGTTCATCTCGACGCCGTGCGCGTTGAACTCGTAGTTCTTGAGCCGGATCGCCTCTTCGAGCAGGCGCCGCTTCTTGGCTCCCTCGGGCGTCGGCGCGCCGATCGCGGCGAGCCCCTCGGCGATGGCCGCGTGGTCTCCGCCGCCGCCGATGCCGAGCACCTCGAAGATCGGGCCGAACTGGTCGCGGCTGAGGTTGGCCCGCTCGACGATCTGCCGCCCGACGGGGGCCCGTTCGGCGGAGTAGGAATCGAGCAGCCCCGGTCCGGCCTCGCCCCGGATCACCATCGCGAGCTTCCAGGCGAGGTTGTAGGAGTCCTGAACGGAGGTGTTGGAGCCGAGCCCGTTGGACGGCGGATGACGGTGCACGGCGTCGCCGGCGCAGAAGACCCTCCCCGACGAGTACGCCGAGGCGTAGGCGTGGTTGACCGTCCACAGTGACGTGGAGGTGATCTCCACCGGCAGCTCGGGGTCGCCGACGAGGTCGCGCACGATCCGCCGGGCCGATTCCTCGTCCACCTCGGGCGGCGGCTGCTCGATGTCGTAGCCCCACACCAGCAGCCACTCGTTCCACGGACGGACCATGCGGACCAGGCCCATGCCGATGCCACCGGTCTCCGCCCCGGGCTGCAGCACCCAGTACAGGACGCTCGGCCGGTGGGCGCAGTACCGGGAGAGGTCGGCCTTGAAGACGATGTTCATGCTGCCGGCCTTGGCCATACGGCCGTCGAAGGGCAGGCCGAGCTGCTCGGCGACCGCGCTGCGCCCGCCGTCCGCGCCGATCAGATAGCGGGCCCGTACGGTGAACTCGTCGCCGCGGACCCGGTCGCGCAGCAGCGCGGTGACGCCGTCCTCGTCCTGGGTGAAGCTGAGGAACTCGGTGTCGAAGCGCACCTTGGCGCCGCGGGCGGCCGCGTTGTTCACCAGGATCGGCTCCAGGTAGGTCTGCGGCAGGTCGATCATCTCGCAGGGGCTCTTCGCGGCGTACTCGGTGGCCGACGCGGGCCCCGTGCCCCAGCTGCGGATGCGGCCGATCTCGTGCCCCGTCAGGGAGGTGCACAGCACCGTGTCGCCCATGAGGTGGGAGGGGCTGCCGACGGCCAGCGCCTCGGACTCCACGCCCAGGTCGCGCAGCACCTCCATGGTGCGCTGGTTGGTGATGTGCGCCCGCGGCGTGTTGGCGAGCCAGCCGTACTTCGTCACCAGCAGGGTGCGGATGCCGTAGGTGGCCAGCAGCAGCGCGGCGGAGCCCCCGGCGGGGCCGCTGCCGACGACGAGGACGTCGGTGTCGTACGCGTCGTGCGCGTCGGTGAAGGTCATGGGGCGCTCCTCGGTCATCCGGCCAGGGGGGCGAGGCGGAAGGTGTAGTCGAGCCGGCGCCACTCGCCGTCGACCCGGCGGCCGTCGGGGGTGGGTCCGGACCGCGGGGCGAAGTCGACGACGAGCGCGTCCTTGACGCCGAAGACGGTGTCGCTGTCGAGGTAGGCGCCGCCGGCCACGAACAGCTGTGTGATGAGCCGGGGATGGCCGGGCGCGTCGATCATGAAGTGGAGGTGCGGTGCCCGGAAGGGATGGCGTCCCACCGCGTCGAGCATCTGTCCCACCGGTCCGTCGGCCGGGATCGGGTAGTCCGAGGGCAGGATGGACCAGAACGTGATCCGCCCGTCGGCGCCGGTGCGCAGCCGGGCACGCAGCACCGGGCCTTCCAGATCCGGGAGCTGGACGTCGTAGAAGCCGTCCTCGTTGGACTGCCACACGTCGACGACCGCGTCCTTGAGCGGCTCACCGGCGGTGTCCGTGACCCGCACGTCCACCCAGAGCGGGGTGCCGGGCAGTCCCGCGGCGATGTCGCCGCCGTGCTCGGTGTCGGGCGGGCCCTCCACGTAGAAGGGACCGAGCACCGCGGACGGAGTGGTCCCGGGCGTACGGGAGTTGGTGAGCAGATCCACCGCGCTGGAGACGCCGAGCGTGTCCGACAGCAGCACGAACTCCTGCCGGGTCGGGGTGCAGGTCTGACCGGTGCGGGTGAGGAAGTCGATGCCGTACTGCCATTCGGCGGCGGTGACGTCGTTGGTGGCGACGAAGGTGTGCAGATGCCTCACCAGGTCGGTCAGCAGGGTGCGCACGCGCGGATCGGGCGCCTGAGCGAAGCTGGCCACGACCTGTTCGGTGAGCCGGGCGAGCTGGGCCCCTGCGGAGGGGAGCTCCGCGGGGCGGCGTCCGTGCCAGGCGCCGCGCAGCAGGTCCGCGATGCCCTCGGCGGTCAGCTCGCGCGGGTTCGGGTACGGCGTCGAGACGGCCAGCCCGGCCGCGCGGGCCAGGCCGGACTCCGGCATGCCGAGGTCGCGCAGCGAGGTGGGGCCGCCCAGGGAGGCCACCAGGTCGTACACGCCGCCGGGCGCGTCGGGCACCCCCAGCGCGTCGGCGATGCGGCGCATCACGTCGGGCACCGCGGGCGCGTTGTAGGCCATGGCGTGCGGCAGCACGACGGTGTGCGTCTCGGCGTGCGGCAGATCGAAGGCACCGCCCAGGGTGTGGCACAGCTTGTGGTGCAGGCCCATGCCCACCGTGGCGAGGCAGGTCCCGGCGAGCCAGGCCGCGTGCAGCAGGTCGGCGCGCGCCTCCCGGTCGGCCGGGTCGGCGGCCAGGCGGGGCAGTGCCCGTGCGATCCGGGAGACGGCGTCGAGGGCGTGCCGGTCGGTGACCGGGTCGGCGTCGGGGGAGTACAGGGCCTCGACGGCGTGGGCGAGCGCGTTGACGCCGCTCGTGACCGTCAGGGGCAGCGGCAGCGTCAGGGTGAAGTCGACGTCGTAGACGACGGTCTCCGGCAGGATCTCCGCAGACGACCGGGTGACCTTCCGGCCGTCGCGGGTCTCACCGAGGACGGGGGTCACCTCCGAGCCGGCGTACGTGGTCGGCAGGATCAGCTGCGGCAGCCCCGTGCGCAGCGCCAGCGCCTTGGACAGGCCGGTCGTCGAGCCGCCGCCGACGGCGACGATGCCGTCCGCGGAGGACCCCTCGAGAACCTCCAGGGCCCGCTCGGTCACCTCGACCGGGGTGTGCATGGCCGCGCCGTCGAACTCCGCGGCCAGGAGGCCGCCGAGTTCCCGGCGGACCCGTTCGGCGGTCGCCGCGAGGGGCCCGCCGGCCAGCAGCAGCACCCGGGAGCAGCCGAGCCGCTCGACCTCCTCGCGGAGGCGGCTCACCGTGCCGGCGCCGAAGACCACCCGCGAGGGGTGGGATGTGTGGACGAACGTCCGCATCGAACTCTGCCTCCGCATGTCATCCGGTCGCGTCGGTCGCTTGGAGCACCGAGTATGCGAAGGACGCCCGCGGAACTCCTGCACAAAGCACGCGCCCCGCTGCACGAAAGGCGCGAGCGGGGAGCGTCGGGAGAGGCGGACCGGGCAGGGTCAGGCGGTCGCCTCGTCGAGGAGTTCCAGCACGTGCCGGTAGGGGCGGCCGGTGGCGCGGGTCATGCCCATCTCGCAGGTGCGGTTGCAGGAGGCGTACGCGTCGTACGTGCCCGCGCTGATCTCGGCGGCCTGGGCGGCGGTGGCGCTCGCGGTGATCTCCGGGTGCAGCAGGCCGCGGTCGCCGGCGAACGCGCAGCAGCCCCAGGCGTCGGGCACGGTGACCTCGTCGCTCACCGCCGCGGCCACGGTGCGCAGGGCGCCGTCGATGCCCAGGTGCACGGTGGAGCAGGTGGGATGCAGGGCGAGGCTGCCCAGGCGGCGGGGCTCGGGCAACGCGGGGAGCAGGTGCTCGGCGGCGAAGGCGACGCTGTCGACGAAGCGCAGGGCGGCGAAGCGGGCCCGGCCGGACTCCGGGAGGGCGCCGGGCAGTTGCTCAAGGCCGTGCGTGCAGGAGGACGCGTCGCAGACCACGGGCAGCCGGCCCCGGTCGCTCGCCTCCCAGAGGGCCTCCAGGGTCCGCGCGGCCATGGTGCGGTGCCCGGCGGTGAAGCCCTTGGACTGCCAGGGGGTGCCGCAGCACAGGCCGGACAGGCCCTCGGGCACGGCGACGGGCACGCCCGCCCGGTCGCACAGCCGCAGGAAGGCGGCCGCCGCCCCGCCGGAGGCGCCCTGTGGGGCGAAGACGCTGCCGATGCAGGCGGCGAAGAACACCGC